>JAOUPQ010000045.1 GCA_029879765.1 Nitrospinota bacterium
TTCCTTTGTCTGCCTTGAAGATCGGCTTTATCCATTTCATGTTGCGCCCCATCCCCGCGCCCGGGGGGCCAGCCATGGCCAGCTCCAGCGCCAGGGGGAGCCGGGGAACCGCCGAGGCGCGGATCACCATGCAAGCTCTTGATTTTTCCGCCATGTTGCGCGCATGGCCCAGCAATCCGAAGCCGGTGACATCCGTGCAGGCGTTGGCGCCCACCGCCATCATGGCCCGGCTGGCGGACATATTCAGCCAGGCCATGCTCTCCACCGTTTCCTTATGGGCGGCGGCCAGCTTTTTCTTCCATCCGGCGATCCCCGCCAAAGCCCCTCGCCCGGCGCGGACGGCGGATGTGACCAGGCCGGTTCCTATTTTTTTTGTAAGTATCAGCGCGTCCCCCGGCTTTGCCCCCTGGTGGCTGATCAGCTTTTTCGGGCTGGTCACTCCGGTGACAGCCAGGCCGTATTTGGGCTCATTGTCATCCACGGAATGGCCGCCGAGGATGACCGCGCCCGCCTCCCGGACGGCGTCTGCGCCTCCATGCAAGGTGGCGGCGGCCTCGGCGGTGAGAGCGCAGGGGAACAGCAAAATGTTGAGGGCGCAAACGGGGGTGGCGCCCACGGCGTAGATGTCCGACATGGCGTTGACTGCGGCGATGCGGCCGAACATGTATGGGTCGTCCACAATGGGGGTGAACAGATCCACCGACTGCACCATGACCAGCCCCTTGGAGACCTGGAACACGCCGCAGTCCCCCCTGGACGAGAACCCTGCCAAAAGGCGGGGATCATCGAAAGTGGGGATTTTTTCCAAGATTTTTCCCAGGTCCTCCGGACCCAGCTTGGACCCTCACCCGCCCGAAGTGGCCAGGGCGGACAGCCTGATTTTTTTCTTGATCATGGAGACAGCCTGGAAAAAATATGGCGCCGAAATCGGCTTCGGCGCCTGGTATTAACTGAAGCCATCAGCTCCAGAGCGGGCAGCCGCCTAGGAAGCCTCGAAAGGAACCACCCTGAACGGCTCCAGCGCCATTTCCATATAAAATTTGTTATGGTTCTGCGTCGTGAACTGCACACGAACGCTTTCGAAGGCTTTCGGCTCCTTGGAGACCATGCTCAGGGCGATGGGGACTGTGATGGGAACCACCGCCGGGATATTGGTCAGCGAGGTGAGCCCATAGCGCTCCTCCACCATGGCGCGGCATTTGCCGATCACCTGGTTGCTCAGTTCGCCAATGCTCTGGCGCACTTCGTCGCTGCCGGCGTATTTTGGAATTTCCTCTTCCGGCATGGACATGTTCCGCAGCGCAGCGCCCACGACCTCCACCGCCGACTCGGCGTCGAAGTTGAGGATCATGATGCCGTTATAGTCGCCACTGAAAGCCATGAACACCCCCAGGTCTCCCCGGATCTGCACACCTTCCACCTGCATGGCCGTGCGGGACACGTAGATCTGGGTGTTGGTCGCCTCTTCGATAGTCTCCGTCACCGCGCGCGCGAAAAGTTTCACGAAGTCGAAGGTACTAGTTTTTGTCAATGCCATTATCACCTCGTACAGCGATCCACAGCGCTGACATGCGCCGCGGAGAGCCTTGATTCAACCCACAATTATGTAATTCTATAACGAATTTCAAATTCCGGCAATAGCATTTGAAAATTAAGTGGTTAACGTTCTTTGACCTTCAACGGCGGATTTCCCCCCTCTTCGCGCTGGATTTTGGCGTATTCCTCCAATTGCCCGTTGGATTCGGCCTCCCTTTTTTTCTTTCTGTGCTCACGGCGGATCCTCTTGAAATCGTCCAGCTTGATCTTGCGCAGCCATCGTTCGATATAAACTATCCCCATGAAAGACCAATAGCCAATCATCGCGATTATGAAGCTGGAAATAAGCGACCCTAGCCAGAGGGTGCCCCCCTGCTGGAAAATATTGTTTACGAAATCCATGATGGAATCGTATTCCACTATACCCGGCGGCTCTCCCGAATCGTGCCCGAACAGCCCCAATATCCATTTTCCCACATACCATTCCAGGGTATATACCGGGATGGCGGTGATGGGATTTGTGAGCCAGCAGGTGGCCAGGGCGATGGGCAGGTTGCCAGGGATGAAAAGGATAAGGATGCAGGTGAGCAACATCTGGATGCCCAGGGTGGGAGTGAAGGCCACAAACAACCCCACCGCCAATCCCTTGGCCAGCGCCTCCCCCTTGAAGCTCCAGAACTCTCGGCGCAGCAGGGTGGCGCCCAGGATACGGCTTGCGAAACTTCCTTCCAGATGATGCTTCCTGGGAAGGAATCTCTTTGCTCTTCCTGTGGAATCCTCAATCAAATTGTGGAGTTTGACGGAAATGCGTGTCATTTTGCCAGACATCGCCCTGCCGCCCCTCTAGGTCCGCCTTGACGGCATCATATCGCATACCTAAATAAAAAGCTGCTGTGATACCCTATTCTAACCGGTTTTCGCTGAATTCAACAAAAATACACACCAGCCAAAGGGAAAACGGGGGGACTGCAAGGATAAAAATGAAAATAGGAATCGACGCAAGAAAAATAGCGGACACAGGAATCGGCAGGTATATCGACAGCCTGATCCGGGCCCTGCTGGCCCAGGAGACGAATCACCAATACGTTCTTTTCCTGGCGCCGGAGCATATGGAAAGCTATTCATTCGCCGGGGGCAGGGTGGAAAATGTGGCCACATCGGCGGGCAAATACTCCCTGCGCGAGCATTGGGCCCTGGGCGCCATGGCCCGACAGGCTGGGGTGGACCTGTTCCACGAGCCCCATTTCACACTGCCTCTGTACACCCCATGCAAAAAAGTGGTGACCATCCATGATGTGATTCATCTGCTGGACCCGAAGGTGGGGGCCATGCAAAAGGCTTATGCCCGGTGGATGATATCCTCGGCCCTGAAAAGGGCGGACCAGGTGATAACCGTCTCCAACCACACCAAGGAAAACCTGGTTTCCATATTCGGCGCGGACCCCTCCAGGATCACGGTGACATATAACGCCGCGGACTCCGGATTCGGCCCGATGGGGGGCGACGATATCGACAGGGAACTGAAAAAGCTGAACATCACCCGGGGATATTTCCTTTTTGTGGGCAGTGACAGACCCCACAAGAATATCCAGGCGGTGGCCAGGGTCATGGCCATCATGCGGCCGGACACCCGGTTTGTCATAGTCGGCAGGATGGCGCCCAGGGCCAGGGAGCTTTTCGCTCCATACGAAGGAAGGGTTGTTTTCGTGAACAACGCAGGGCGGAAAACCATCGCCGCCTTGTACGCCGGGGCCAGGGCGCTTTTCTTCCCATCATACATGGAGGGATTCGGCCTGCCACCGCTGGAAGCCATGGCTTGCGGAACGCCCACGGTGGTGTCCAACCGCTCCTCCATCCCGGAGGTGGTGGGGGAAGCGGCGGCGCTGGTGGATCCGGACGACGCCAGCGAGGCGGCGGCGATCCTGCAACGGCTGCAGGATGACAAACGGTTCCACACAGAGCTGGCGGCCAAGGGGATGGCGCGGGCCGCCACCTTCTCCTGGAAACAGACCGCCAGAACCACCCTGGAAGTGTATGAAAGAGCCTTGTCGTGAAGGTGGCCCTGGTTCATGACTGGCTCACCGGAATGCGGGGGGGGGAGTTTGTGCTGGAGGCGTTGTGCCGGATGTTCCCCCAGGCGGATATCTACACCCTGCTTCATATCCCCGGCTCCGTATCCCCGGCCATAGAGAAACACAGGATACGCTCCTCTTTCATTGGGCGGTTGCCGGACGTGGAGCGAAGGTATCGCTGGTACCTGCCGTTGATGCCGACGGCGATAGAGTCATTCCGGCTGGAGGGTTACGACCTGGTGATCTCCTCCAGCCATTGCGTGGCCAAGGGGATCCGCCCTGGCGGCGCGCCGCATTTATGCTACTGCCACACCCCCATGCGATACGCCTGGGACATGTACCATCACTACTTCAACCACCAGAGGATGGGCGCCGCCCCACTGTTCGCCATCGAAAGGATCATCCCCCTCATGCGCAAGTGGGACCTGGCCTCCAACGAGCGGGTGGACGCTTTCGTGGCCAACTCGCAATACGTGGCCCGGCGCATCGGCAGGATATACCGCCGGGAGGCCACAGTGGTCCATCCGCCGGTGGATGTGGAATTTTTCTCCTCCGGCCCCGCGCAAATAAGAGGGGAGCATTACCTGATAGTCTCCGCCTTCGCGCCATACAAGAGGATCGACCTGGCGCTGGAGGCTTTCGGACGGATGGGCAAAAAGCTGATCGTGGCCGGGGGAGGGGAGGACGACGCAAGGCTGCGCGCCAAGGCGGCGGCGAATATCAGGTTTCTGGGGCCGGTATCCAAGGAGCGGTTGCGGGAATTGTACAAGAGCGCAGCGGCGTTCATCTTCCCCGGCGAGGAGGATTTCGGCATCACTCCGGTGGAGGCCATGGCCTGCGGGGCGCCGGTGATCGCCTATGGCGCGGGGGGGGCGCTGGAGACCGTGGCGGGGCTGGAGGAGCCACGACCCACCGGGGTATTCTTCCGGGAACAGACGGTGGAGGGGTTGATCGAAGCGGTGGATATATTCGAAAAACGCCGCGACGAAATACGCCCGGAGAGTCTGGCGGCCAGAGCGGCGGAATTTCTGGAGGATCGATTCACGGAACGGATGGAAACGGCCATCGGAACGCTTCTGGGAACTGGCAAGGTTAGATAATAAATACCTTTCAAATTACGATCAGACTTTCATTATTGAAGTAATCTGCTATAATTTTTGGATATAAAGACACGACTTCTGTGGTGAATATCTTTGGCTTCCTCTGATTTTGCGCATATCAAATGACTGAAGAACCTCTGCGAAACGAGGATGGCTCGCCCAAGGCTCCCGGCAGACCGGAAGAGCGCTGGAAGTCGCTGGTCAGCGCCGCCACGGATATAATATTGATCGTCGACCATGAGGGGAAGATCCTCTTTATCAACCATCCCCAGCCTGGAGACCACCCCGACAGGGCCCTTGGCAATAATTTCGCCACCTATTGCGTGGACAGGGATCATCGCCAGGATATGATGACGCTGTTCGGCGATGTTATAAAGACCGGCCAGCCGGCCAGCCTCGATTTGATGGGAGTGTCTGGCTCAAAAGAGCAGAAAAACTGGTACTCGTCGAGGGTCACTCCTGTGAAGCTGGACGATGGAAAACCAGGAGCCATCATCGTCTTCCGGGATATCACCGAGCTTAAGTCCGCCCGGGGGGAGATGGATCGGTTCTTCAACCTGACGCCGGAGCCGATGTGCATAGCCTCCCCCACCGGATATTTCCAGAAAGTGAATCCCGCCTTCGAGAGGATCCTGGGCTTCAGCCGGGAAGAGCTGGTCAGCCGCCCCTTTTGGGAATTCATCCATCCCGATGACAGAAAGCCCACCATGCGTGAGGTGGAAAAACAGCTCCAGGGGGGCGCCACCCTGAACTTCTCCAACAGATACATAACAAGAAACGGGGAGGAACGCTGGTTTTCGTGGAGGGCCGTCCAGGATTTTGAATCAGGTTTGCTATACGCCGCCGCCGAGGATATCACAGAGCGCAAGCTGGCCCATGACCAGCTTATCTCATCCCACTCCATGCTGGAGCAGCGCGTGTCGGAAAGAACCGCCAAACTGGAGGAGGCTTTGTCGGCGCTGAAAATGGAGATGGCCGCCCGGGTGAAATCGGAGGACCTGGTCCGGGTGGGCGCCGCCCGATATCGCGCCCTCATCGACGCTGTGATGGACGGCTTCGTGCTGCTGGACGATAACGGGCTGATCCTGGATATTAACGAAACCTACCTGAAAATGACCGGATATGAGCGAGACGACCTGGTGGGCAGGAGGATCGCCGATGTGGACGCTGCCCAATCCCCCAGCGAAATCGCCCAGCATATGCAGGACATATTGACGGATGGCTCCACCAGGTTCGAAACCCGGCACAGGAAAAAAGATGGGAAAACAGTGGATGTGGAGATCAGCGCCAGCCATGAAATGATCGAAGGAGGTTTTTTTATCGGACTGGTGCGCGACATCACGGAACGCAGGATGCTGCAACACACCCAGAAGCTCGAAGCGGTGGGCCATCTGGCCGGGGGAATGGCCCATGAGTTCAACAACGTGCTCCAGGGAATCCTCGGGTTCGCCACATTGCTGCAATCCAGGATCACGGAAGGCTCCACCGAGGCGGAATATCTGGAGCGGGTCATCACCGGAACCCGACGCGGGGCGGACCTGGTGCGGCGCATCCTCTCTTTCAGCCACAAGGGAAATCTGCAGAAAACCATAGTAAAAATCCCCCAGGTGCTGGAGGAGGTGACCACCATGCTAAGCGGAACCATGCCCGCCACCGTGGAACTGCGCCATCAATACCATGGCAGCATCAGCCCCATCATGGCCGACCACACCCAGGTTTTGCAGGTGCTGCTTAACCTGTCGATCAATGGCGCCCACGCCATGGATGACGCGGGAATCCTCACTATCGACGCGGTGGACTGCCGACAGGGCGCCAAAGACCCATATGGTGACGACGAGGCCGGCTGTGGCCAATGCCCCTTCCGCCAGCGAAAATCGCGCCGCAGCTGTGTGGCGGTGGGGGACACCGGCCCTGGAGTGGATCCTGCAATTCAGGAGAGGATATACGAGCCGTTCTTTACCACCAAACAACCGGGGGTGGGCACCGGGCTGGGGCTCTCCGTGGCTTCGGATATCGTGAGGGAAAATTTCGGCCATATTTTCTTCCACTCCCAGAAAGGGAAGGGCACAAGATTCTATGTATCCTTTCCCGTCATCCCCATCCCCCAGCTTCTGCAGTCCCAGGGGGATGTGGAGGACACCCGCGGGCGGGGCGAGAGGATCCTGTTGGTTGATGACGAGGAGATGATCACCTCCATGGCCAAAATCTATCTGGAGGAGGCCGGATACCGCGTGGACGCGTTCAACAGCCATCATGAAGCGCTGGATTTATTTTCGTCGAACCCGGAAAGCTTCCACCTTTTGGTGACCGACCAGACCATGAGGGGAACCACCGGCGTGGAACTGGCGGAAAAAATCCAGGCCATCCGTCCCCATATCCCCATCATCCTGATCACAGGATATAGCAGAAAGCTGACCAACCAAAGCGCCGCCAGGGCGGGGATTGTGCGAATACTCGAAAAGCCCATCCTCCCCCACACCCTTTCCAGCGCCATCCGGCAGGAATTGGATAAAAAAACCGATCCCTCGTAACCACCCCCTTTTCAGCCGGGGTGGGCGCCTTGCCGCAAAGATCAGTTTCTGGCCGATGGCAGCCGCACCTCGAACACGGCCCCGCCCCCATGGCTATCCCCGCATTCCACAGCGCCCCCATGCCGCTCGGCGATCTTCTTTACTATCCACAAGCCCAGCCCGTGCCCCCGGCGGCCTTTGGCGCCGCTCCCCCGGAAGAAGGGATTGAACACAGTTTCCCTCTCTTCCGGCCCAAGCCCCGGCCCCCGGTCGCTTATCGCAACGAAAGCCATGGCCCCCTGGCGCCCCACTTCCACCATAGGCGGCGCGCCCGGCGCATGGATTCTCGCGTTTTCCAGAAGGTTCACCATCATCCGGCGCAGGGCCTTCGGATCCCCCATTACCATGGCCGGAGCCCCCTCGACGCTGGCCCCATAAGCTGGCGCCATTCCCCTGGCCATTTCATACAGGTCCACAACTTCGAGGCGACTGTCATCCTGCGATTCCCCCTCCAGCCGGGAAGCGGTCAGGATATCCTCCACCAGGCTGTCCAGCTCCCCGATATCCTCCTGGATATGGGCCAGCCTGTCCGCTCTTTTGCTCTCCTCGGCGCTCTCCGCCATGATCTCCGCCGCCAGGCGTATCCGGGCCAGGGGGGTGCGCAGTTCGTGGGACGCGCTGGCCAGCATGTTTCTTTGCTGGTCCAGAAGCCGGGTGATCCGCCCCGCCGCGCCGTTGAAGCTCTCGGCAAGGGCGGCCACCTCATCATGTCCCTCCACGGTCACCATGGTTGGCGACCTCTTCGGATCCCACGCGGCCACCGAGGCTTGCAGCCGCTCCAGCCTACGGGTGAGCCGATGGGAAAGGAAGAAGGCCCCGATGAACAACAACCCCCCGAAAACACCCAACGACACAACCATCCGGGTGAAATGCGCCCCCCGGGTGGAATGGGAGACCGTCACCCAGTATCCGTTATCGGTGCGAAAGGCCATCCCAACGCCGGTGGGGGAGTGGAAGAAGGAGCCCTCGGGCTTTCTTTTTTCCGGCAGAGAGGGGGCATGGGCCGTGGCCGCCACCCTGCGCCCCTGGCCGTCATAAACCCCAAGCTCGGCAAAAAGCGCCTGGCCAATCCGCTTTGCCCGCTCATCCCGCCCATGCTCGTCCAGCCCGGCCATGTCCGAGACCAGCACCGCAGCCAGGGCCATGGCGTAATCCGCAGGCGATGGTCTTGGGTCGGCCAGCCGGGCGATGCCATAGGTAGCGGGCAGCGCCACCGCCACGATCAGCATGAACGCCAGCCATATGCGGAAATGCAGCTTGCCTCTCATCTATTTTTTCCTTCCATGGGTCTGCCCGCCGGTGAAGATATATCCCTCCCCCCTAATCGTCTTTATCAACTCGGGTTTTTTCGGGTCATCCTCGATGATGGCCCGGATGCGGGAAATATGCACATCTATGCTCCGGTCGAAGGGTTCAAGCTCCGCCCCCTTCACGGTGTCCATCAGCGCCTCCCGGCTTAACACGCGGCCTGGCCTCTCCGCCAGCGCCATCAGGATGGCGAACTGGCGCGCGGTGATATTCCCCTTCACACCCCTTTTGTGGACCTGCATGGAGTCCATATCTATGACCACATCGCCAAAGCAAATTTTACCCCGCGCCCCATTTGCCGCCGCCGGAGTGGCCCTGCGCAACACCGCCCGCAGCCGGGCCACCAGTTCCCTGGGGTCGAAGGGCTTGGCCAGATAATCATCGGCGCCGATCTCCAGCCCCACCACCTTGTCCATTTCATCCCCTCGGGCGGTGAGCATCACCACCGGTGTGGATGACCACCCCCGCAACTCCCGGCAAAACTCCATCCCGTCACCATCGGGGAGCATCAGGTCCAGGACGATGATATGGAAAGATTCCCCCCTGGCCAGTTTCCGGGCCTGGGCCAGGGTGACCGCATGGGTGACGGAGAAGTCGCGCCCACCCAGATATTCGGCCAGCATGGCGGCCAGCTTGCCATCGTCCTCCACCAGCAACAATCTTCGCATATGAGCCCTGTTTTCAAAGACGCCAGTAACAGCCTGCGCTTCCCAGGCCCGAGCCGGACCCAGGATCGCTATTTCACATGGGATGAAAACACCCTGCCATACAGCGTGATGTCATCCGAAGGGACGGCGATCAGCCCAAGCCCCACCTTGGGAACCACAACCTCCAGCAGGCTGAGCTTTGTGGTGACCTCGAAGGTGAATGTCTCGTCACTCTCCTTCACGAAGGTGACTTCCATCGGATATCGCCTGTCCTGGATGATGAGGACACCCCGGGCGACGTAGGAATCGCCGGAAATTTCCTGGTCGCCAGGAATGGGGCTTTCGAACAAAACAGGTTTCAGCTCCTTCCCACCCAGGATTTCGGCCACATGCTCGTCCCTGGCGGAGACTCCGGAATCGAACTTCTCCACCGGGATGGAGACCTGGATCTTTCCCGGCTCCGCCTTCTCCATGGTAATTTCACAGTTGGTTCCCACCACATCCACATTGGCGACAAAAAACATCTCCTTGGTGGTCTTGTATCCCACGCAGGTTTTATCCTTCGGCAATCCGTCCAGAGGGGAGTCCGCCGCCTGGGCCGAATGGGCGCCCATGATCATGGATAGCGCCAATAATATAAAAAGTCGAAATCTCATCTGCCTGCTCCTATTTTGAATTGTTGCCTTCCACCCAGACAAGGGAGAGCGCGGCGGGAAATCGCCCGGACCGCGCATATCCCTGTCCGGTTATACTCAACTTCCGTGGGTCATTTCAAGATGCGCCACCAGTTCTTTTCTTTGCTCGGGGGTCAGGATCTCCGACGCGGCCAAAGCAGTTTCCATAATCAAACCCGAGGCTTCATTGGCCAGGGCGGCCGCCTCCTGCCGGGCGCTCTCCAGGGCGGCGCGATCCACCTTCTCCTGGGCCAGGGCGGCGATCACCTTCTGTCGCACGGCGTCCTTGCGCTTGTGCAGGTCCATCATCTTCGGGATCACCGCGTCCACCTGTTTTTGCAAAGCCCCCCGCTGCTGGTCCGTGGCGTCGATATGCCGGGAGAATCGCTTGACTGCGAATTCCGAGAAGTCCGCCAGGTCTTCCTGGGTCATATTCTTCCCATGCCCCCAGGGGCCATGATGCCTCATGAAGCCGGGCTTGCCCGTGGCAACCCCCACCGCCATGGCCAACGCCGCGGCCGCCGCCACCACAACAACCAATCCGTGGAATCCGAATTTTTTCCCATCGCATTTCTCACTCATTTTCCGATCTCCTGTTTTTACTGTTTTCATGCTCCGCATAACATCTTGCGTACTCATGAGTAATCATAGGATCGGGGTGTTGCTGCACGATTTCCCCCGTGTAAAGTTATGTAAAGGTCATGGGGCCGTCACAGGTTCAGGTTTTTTCTTTCCAAACCGGGCCACATGCAAGGCCGGATATCCTCCGGACTCGATCAGGTCGCATTTCTCAAAGAGGTTCTCGAAGGCGATAAGTTGCGGATCGTATAGCCATCGAAACCGGGTGACCAGCCATATGGATGAGGTTTCGCAATCCAGTTCGTCGAAAACCACCGAGTCCGCCCGGGTGAATCCTGGCTCCGCCATATTGCCGGAGGGGTATGGACGATCCATCCCCGTGGCGGGGAATGGCGCGGGAAGAGGAATGATTTCCAATCCTGGATTCAACCGGGAGGAGTAATACTCGAAAGGAATGGCCACAGAGTTCGGAATGGTCAACACCACGTCATTCGGCCCGGCTTTCTCCACCACCATGGCCACGACCTGCCGCCACGGCTCTTTCTGGTGATGGAACCGACCCCACACACCCTGGGTCAGCCCCACTACCAGCAGAAGCACCAGCGGGGCTTTATATATCCATCGAAACGATGGGGCCAGAGCAGCCCCCACCGCCACACTGAAAGGAACAAAAGTCCATATCAGGGTGCGGGGGACGAAAATGGGCTTCACCGCCAGGCTAAGCCCGATCTCCAGGGCGAAGGGGATCATGATCACACCCCCCAGAACCAGCGCGAAGAAACCGCCCCGCTCCCTGTTGATGGCCAGCAATCCGGCCCCGGCCATCCCCAGCATCAGCGCCTTTATCCAGAACGGGGTCATGAAAAGGAAGAATACGTAGTTAAAGCCCGCTCCCACCACAGCCATGTCCAGAGGCTTTGCCCAGAATGAGGAGGAGACGTTGGTGGCCTGGCTAAGATACCAGGGAAGAAAAGGGGACCAAAGCGCAAAGGCGATGGCCCCGGAGAGAAAGGCGTTTATGGCGAAGGAGCGCCTCGCGCGGTGGATCCAGAGAAGACCTGGCAGGGTGGTGGCCAGCAGAGAGGCCACCAGGGTGAATCCCAGGTTGTGCGCCCACAGGGCCAGCGCCGCTCCCGCCGTCAAGGCCCCCCACGCCCGCGCCGCCTGCCAGTCGGGTCCGGTTGCTCGCTCCCCTCGGCGCAACCCCAGCAAGGGGGCTGCCGCCCTGGCCGGATGGGCCATCAGCCAAAAGGCCCCCACCAGCGCCAAAGTGGTGGCGAACACAAGCAGGGTATATGGCCGCGCGTCCTGGGCATAGGCGATCTGGATCGGGGCCAGGGCGAATATCGCCGCCGCCACCACTCCCGTGGAGTATCCCCGGGATTCCCCCCCCGCCAGGCGGCCGAGGGCATAGACCAAAGGGATGGTGGCCGTCCCCAGAAGAGCCGACATGGAGCGCAATCCGGCCTCGGAGTTCCCGAACAGCGCGGACCACCCTTTTAATAAGGTATAAAAAAGCGGGGGATGGATTTCATAACCGGGCACCTCCCCCCAAAGAGTGGCCAGGGGAAGCCGGGAGAACCAGTCGCTCAGGCCTTCGTCGTACCAGAACGATTCCCGATCCAGCATGAAAAACCGCAGCCCTGCTCCCACCAGGGTGATCAGCGCCACAGCCAGCGGATATCTATCAAGATTCCTGAAATTCATCGGCGGGTATCCGCGCAATTCATGCAGTCGCAGGCCGGTTGAACGGCTCTTTCCAACAAGGACTCATGACAATGGCACGCTCCAATAGAACTGGTATATCAAGAAGGTTTCATGCCCACCGATACACTATACATTATATGCCAGGTGAAGTATGTCGAGACCAGGTATCCCAGATGTAATTGCGGGGCGGGGATGATCGTTGCAGGATGGACTTCCAAGACAAGGGTGCTTCACTTTCACTTCATTGTTTATTGGCATTGGTTTTTCCAGTTTCACAATTTGGAGCATCGATGCAGAGTATTCCCTATACGCGCAAGCGTTGATGACGCCACCCCTCTTTTGTTTGGGAGCCCAAACCACCAACCGGCAAGGCGACACGCAGAGCGTTTGCTATTTTCATAAATGGCGCATGTCCATCCAGGGTGTCCTCAGGGGCGCGTCTTATAGCAGAGACTCTATCCATAAACGCATCGAGACTTTACATTATTTATCACATTTACAACGATTATCACACCACGAAACTCTCATAATCGACATCTAACTTCCACGACTACTGCAAATCGAAGATACCAAAGGAGCCTAACCAGCTGGATCAACCGATAGGGGCTTTTGTTTATTGGAACAGCATATCGCAACATAAAACACCTGCGGTCGAATATGTCGAAAATGGCGCTAACTGAGCCATTAATAACAAAATGGCACAGCATTAAACATCTTGAATAGTGGTGATTTTCTGTGATAGTTTTTCAGTTCGGGGATGATGTGCAACTCACATTATATTGAGGGAGATTTTGATGTTTAAAGAAGAGCGGGAAGTTCCCATGTTTGAGTGGGGAATGATTGGCGATATCAAGGAGGGGAGGGCAAACCTGGGCGCGGATATGGATGTAACCATATATCGCATGATGCAGTTTACGCTTAGGGATGTTTTAATACAGCGAATGGGAGTGGACCTGGCAGACGAGGTATTTTATGCAGCCGGCAGAGAGGCAGGGAGGCATTTTTATAAAAACGTCATAACCAAAAAGGATGATTTTAACGAGATGGTGGCCGATCTGCAAAGAGCCCTTAGGGAATACAAGATCGGAATAATGCGAATGGAAAAGGCGGACCTGGAAAACCTGAGATTCACCATTGCTGTTGCGGAAGATCTGGACTGCTCCGGCCTACCTGTATCAAACGAAGTGGTCTGCAAATATGACGAGGGATTCATAAGTGGCATCCTGAATGAGCATACAGGGCTCTCCTTCAATGTCAAAGAGGTGGATTGCTGGTGTTCGGGCGACCGTGTTTGCCGGTTCGAGGCGGTTTTGGAGACAGAATAAGCCAGGTGGATGAGCCGCTGCAAAAAGAAGTTACACAAACACTTCTGAACATTATCAATGGCAAGGACCATTGCCCCATAGAGCTTTCTCCCATTCATCGGGGGAGCCATGCGGAAGAGTTCATAAACACCTTCAACCATTTCCTGTCGAAATATCAGGAAATGGTGGACTTTGTCCAGGAGATCAGCAAGGGGAATCTGGACGCAGATCCACCCATTGGCAGATTCAAGGCTCTGGACAACCTGAAAGGAATCCATTCAAACCTAAGACACCTCACTTGGCAGACCCATCGTGTGGCGGAAGGGGATTATAACCAGCAGGTGGATTTTCTTGGGGATTTTTCCATCTCGTTCAACAAGATGACTCGCCAGCTCAAAGAGTCGTTCGAGAAGATTGAAACCCAGAAATTGGCCCTGGAGGACGCCAACAGGTTTTTGGAGAACATGAACATGACCGATCCTTTGACGGGCCTTGGAAACCGGCGGGCCTTCGACGGCGCCCTGGGCCTTGAATGGAGACAGGGGGAAAGAGACCAATCCCCTCTCTCCCTCATCATGCTGGACATCGACAGTTTCAAGAAATTCAACGACAACTACGGACACCAGGAGGGGGACGATTGCATCCGCCGAGTGGCCAAGACGATAAATAGACACATCAAGCGCCCTCGTGACCTGGCCGCAAGATATGGGGGGGAGGAGTTTGCGGTGATCCTGTCCGCCACTTCAACCGAGGGAGCGAGTGTTGTGGCGGAGAATATCAGGTATGCAGTGGAGGAGATGAAGATACCCCACCTTTATTCGGTCGCCACCGACGTGGTGACTTTAAGCGTCGGCGTGGCCACGCTCATCCCCACCATCGGGCCGGCGCCAGAATCGCTGGTAAAAAAAGCGGACAAGGCCCTTTATTCCGCCAAGAACTTGGGGCGGAACCAGGTGGTGGTGGCGGAGCGGCCATAGATGCAGGATTGAAGCTGTCTCGTATTTACCCACCAGGCCCGCCTTGTTCTATTTTTATTAGTGGTCGCCTTGGCTTCCTCCTTATGGTTATTGCTGCTGCGAGAACACCTCTACCAGGGGAGAATTTCTTTTAAAGCCACAGGTCCTGCGGCAAGTTACATTGGCCCAGAGGAAATATGTCCCCATCTGGTGAGGGCCTGTTGCAAGCTCTCACC
>JAOUPQ010000248.1 GCA_029879765.1 Nitrospinota bacterium
TGGATCGAGGTGTTTTATAACCGTCAGCGCAGACATTCATCGCTTGGGTATTTGTCTCCGGCAAAGTACGAGGCTATGATGGGAAAAGCCGCTTAGGAAAGTGTCCGTGAAAACGGGGGAAGATCAGGGGCGATTATTGAAAGCGTCAATTCCTTTGGTCATTGTCGAAATATTAATGCTTACGGGATCAGGGCAACCGCACTTGGGGCAGATAAGCGCCTTGTCACTAACAGGAAATTTGCATTCGCAACAATTATTCATAGCCATGCGATAAATTCTCCTCTATTCTTTTGCGTGGAGTAAAATGCAACGAAACCCTTGCGGAGATTACAGCCCCTCCAGCGATATCTATACCATAAGCAACATGCGCATGGTAGATAATTAAGCCAAATCACCTATTTTTAGCTACAAATCTTGCGCCAGACAGGTTACACGGAGTTAATCAATCTCCACAGTTTCATTTTCTGGTTTGGATACGATCTTCCATATTACGCCGGGTTAGGAGCCTTGTTTTACCTACCCCCCTGCCCTTCTCCAGTGCGTCTCTTTATTTGTATGGACTTTTAACCTGCCCCTGAATTATTGGCTTGTTGGGCTTTGTGTCATTCCCTCCGCATTCTCTTTGCCGGTTGAATTCATAGTGGTCTGCACCCCATGGACTGGAGAGTTCATCCGCCATTTTTAGCGTCCTCTGTCCTGGTTGATTATTACCGTTTCCAGTTAGCAATATAGCCTCGAACTCCTCTGGCGGCAAGTGCCCGATCCCTGAATGGACCCGTTTGCTGTTGTAAACGGCCTCGATGAATTCCGGGACCCGCTCCACCACGTCCGTGAAGCTCTCGTATTCCCACAAACACACCTCCTCGTTTTTAAGCGTCTTTATGAACGACTCGGCGAAGGCGTTATCGTACGGATTGCCTTTGCGCGACATGCTGATCCGCGCGCCATGACGCTCCAGCTCCGACACGTACCCATGGCAGGCGTACTGCGACCCCCGGTCCGAGTGATGTATCAGCCCCGCCCCAGGACCGCGCTCCGCCACCGCCATCCTCAACGCTCCCAACGTCAATTCCCGCGCTATCCGCTTGGACAACGCCCAGCCCACCACCCGCCGCGAATACACGTCCAGGATCAGCACCAGAAACACAAAGCCCGTCAGGATGCGGATGTACGTTATGTCCGCCACCCACACCCGACCAGCCCCGTCACCTCCAGCCCCTTCACCAGGTTCGGATACACCGGCAACCGATGGTCCGAATCGGTGGTCTTGACGAACCGCCGCCGTATCTGCGCAAATAGCCCATGTTCGCGCATCACGCGCAGTATCCGCTTGGGGTTGACCACCTCGCCGAAAATGCGCTGGATATGGAATGAGTGGTCATGTGTTTAACC
The DNA here is from genome assembly GCA_029879765.1 of Nitrospinota bacterium. Taxonomy (GTDB): domain Bacteria; phylum Nitrospinota_A; class UBA7883; order UBA7883; family UBA7883; genus JAOUMU01. The sequence goes on from JAOUPQ010000248.1 coordinate 1,393, forward strand.
CTTTTAATAGCCTCATTATTTTTCGTCAAGACAGAGTCACTCTGGTGATCAGAAATCACCTGCACCATTTATTCACTATCGAGGGGGTGATATTGTCTTGCTGGCGTGGTGATGCGCAAGGAGAAATGATGACCGAAGGGACACCCCAGAAAATCGCGCACAAGCGAGGCTATCAGGGATTGCCCATCCTCTTTCTGACCATGCGGGCCACCTTTGCCGCTTCCTTCTCCGGTGATTTCATTATGGCGCTCTCCCATACGCGCGCCACTTTCCATCCCGTCTGCAAAAGCTGGGCGTTTATCCGCAAGTCCCGCTCCATGTTCCGCTTGATCTTAGCTACCCAGTAGCCGCGGTTGCTCACCCCTTCCAGCTGATCCTCCAGGCTTTCATACCCCCGCAGCTTCCATTGGTTGCCGTGCCAGTAGTCCCCATCCACGAAAACGGCCACCCGGGCCGCGACGAACACTATGTCCGGCTTTCCCGGAAGGTCCCGCCCCCCCAGCCTGTATCGCAAACCCATGGCGAACAAGACCCGGCGCAGGGCGATCTCCGGAGCGGTGTGGCGGCTTTTCACTTTGGCCATAGTGGCGCTGACGATCTTTTTATCCCTAGGCATGGTGAAAGGGTAGCATGGGTCGGCCCTGCTGAACCCGAGGAAATATCAGATTGTAATATTCACGCCAGCGCCTGGCGGATCCATTCCGCCAGGTTGCGTTCCGTCTCTTCCCCTTCCAGCTTCCCCCCTCCGGCGCCGGTGACATAAAAAATGTTCACCGCCTGCGTGCCCCGGGTGACCACTTTGGCCGACTCGATGTTTATTATCCTGGAGGCCAGAGCCGTGGTGATGTCATACAGCAGCCCGATCCTGTCCCGGGCCCACACCTCGATCACCGTGTCGCTTTCCGACAGATTGTTGAGCACGGAGATTCGCGGCTCCATTCCGTGTTGATTCGGCCCCCCCTCCTTGATATAACGCGACCGCCGTTTAAGCATCTCGGACACGCTTCGATGCCCCATCATCGCTTCGTTGAGCTCCCGCTCGAAGTTGGCCACCACCTGGGGGTCGGAAAAGGCGGTCAGGGTCCCCTGGGCCACTATGGTGTCCAGCGCAAGCCCGTTGGAAAAGGTATGAACGATCATCTCCGCGATGTTGAGGTCCTTGGAGGCGAAGACACCGGAGAGAACGGAAAGAGCCCCCACTCGTTCCGGAAAAGCCACCGTGAATTCTCCGGTCAGATCCCCTTGGTTGGCGGAAAAGGAGAGGACAAGTTTCTTTATACCGGAGCGGCGTTCCAGTTCCATATGGGCCGCGATGCTTTCCGGGGTGGCGGTATGGATATATCTTTCCGGGGCGTGGCTAAGAAATTCCAAGGTTTCCTCGACGGAAAATCCGCTTTCGAGCCGCGCCGTTTCCCTGGCCAGCGCCTCCACTTGTTCCGGCCCGGAAAGGAACACAGTGTCCCCCTCCAGCATATATCTGGAGGCGGCTTCATAGAGGTCCAGCAAAAGCTTGTCCTTCCACTCGTTCCATATTTCCGGGCCGACCCCGGCGATGTCCCCATGGGTCAGGATATATAGTTTTTTCAGGTTCTCCCGGGTTTGCACCGTGTCGCAGAAGAGCCTGATAGTGGCCGGGTCGTTTATGTTCAATCTTTGAGCGGTCCGGCTCATGGCCAGATGCTGGTTGACCAGGAAGTAGACATCATCATAAAGATAGGTCAACCCCAGCCTTTCAAGAATCGGCCCCACGAACTGCGCCTCCTCTTCGGCATGGTGATCCTCGGCTCTCTTCCCCAGGTCGTGGAGCAAAAGGGCGAGCTTTACTATATGCAGGTCCGGCAGATGGCGATACAGGCCCATAAGATCGCCGCTGATATGCCGCCCCAGGGGGATCTCCTCCACGTTTTTGATGGTGTGCAGGATATGCTCGTCCACCGAATAGCGGTGGTATCTGTCGAACTGGGAAAGATCGGTGATCTCGGTGAATTCCGGGATCATCAGCTCCAGTATCCCCGCGCGAAGAATCACCCGCAGGGCCCTTTCGCTGTTTTCCAGGCGCAATATATCGATGAGCAGCTTCCCGGCCAATGGACCCTGGAACCAGCCGGGGGGCGCCTGTTCCTTTATTTTCACAAGCCCGCGAAACACCTTGCGGGAGGGGTACAGATCTTCTTTGGCCACCCGACAAAGAAGATGGAAAAGGATATCCGGTTTCTCGTCCAGGTCCGCTGGAGGAAAGGATTTTCCCCGCAGCCTGCCCGCATCGGCGAAAAGCCCCAGTCTGTCGGTCTTGGGAGACTTGAATCCCAGCGCCTTGCCAAACCCCCCATAACCGGCCGCCAGGGATATCAGCTCGTCGGAGAAATCGCGGATAACCTGGCCTGCGTGGTAATATCGGCGCATCAACTCCGCGCTTCTCTGGTTCTGCATCCCTTCGAACCCCTCGGCGGCGGCAATCCTGGGTTGCAGCTCGTGGGCCAGTTTGTCGAAGGGACCGCCGGAGATAAAGTGCAGGCTGTTGCGGAGCCGCATCAGGAAGGAATACGCGTCGTTGATCAGCGCCACATCCTCCTGGTTGATAAGCCCCACCGACGCCAGATCCTCCAGCGTCTCCACCTTTTCCCTGGCGCGGATCATCCACATGGCCGCCTGCAGGTCCCGCAACCCGCCGGGGCTGTTCTTCACATTGGGTTCGGTCAGCCGGATCACCCCACCAAAGGAATGTCGGCGGGCGTTCAGTTCTGTTATCTTGTCCTGGACGAATGCCCCGGCCCGCCGTCGGACGATGTCCCACCGGTATTTGTTATAAAACTGCTCGTACAGTTCCTTCGACCCGATCAGGAACCGGCTGTCCATCATGGCGGTGCGGGAGATGTTATCCTCCTTGCCGATGGTCATGGCTTCCCTGATGGTTCTGCTGGCGTGCCCCACTTTTAGCCCAAGGTCCCACAACATCCCCAGCATCTCCTTGGGTGGGTGGTTTTCCTTCACATGGGCAGGCTCCTTCATCAGGAACAGAAGATCCACATCGGAGTTGGGATTGAGCGCCCCCCTGCCATACCCCCCCAGGGCCACCAGCGCTCCGGTGAATCCTTCGGCC
>JAOUPQ010000249.1 GCA_029879765.1 Nitrospinota bacterium
GGTCATAACCATGTTCTGCGCTACCTGCCTCCCATGCCCAGCAAGCCCCTCCCGGCATGGTCCTGACGCCGGAGGGGGAGTTCTGGATGGGCGCCTCAAAAGAGGAAGTTCAGCAGTTGGCGGAGCAATACTCAGGCCACCGGATGTATGGAACCTACCGGTTCGACTGGGAGACTCCCAGGAGGAAAGTGCGCCTCAAAGGTTTTTATATCGACCGGACCGAGGTTACCAACCGTCAGTACGCCAGATATCTGAAAGCCACCGGCGCCAAGCCCCCCATGCATTGGGCCAACGGATCCTATATGAAAGGGTTGGACGATTTTCCCGTCCTGTATGTCACCTGGAACGACGCCCAGGCCTATGCCAAATGGGCGGGCAAAAGGCTGCCCACCGAGGAGGAATGGGAAAAGGCCGCCAGGGGACCGGATGGATTGATCTTCCCGTGGGGGAACCACTTTGATGTGGACAAGGCGGCCACCGCCGATTCCGACCTGCGGCTGATGGGCCACGCCTTGTGCAACTCCAGCTCCGCCAACCAGACCGGCCACGCCCCGGGGGATAAAAGCCCATACGGCGCCATGGACATGGCCGGCAATGTGCGCGAATGGACCTCCTCCTCCGATCCGGAGCATCCTTCCATGAAAGTGGTCAAGGGGGGGTCGTGGCTGGACCTGAACCTGGTGGCCCGGGGATCCCACCGCGAATTCGTCAACAAATTCTTCAAAAGTCACGTCATCGGTTTTCGTTGTGTGAAGGATCTTGACTGACCGGCCGGCCACGCCCACAGTAAACGCCATGGTGTTCAACAAGCTCTGGAAAAGGTTCATGGTGGCCCTGCTTTTGGTGGCCTTTGCCCCCATGGCCTATTTTGGCTTGCAGGATCTGCGGATGGCTCAGGGCTCGCTGACCGAAGAGGCGGTGCGGCAGATATTCCTCAACGCCATGATTCGCAGCAAGGATATAGAAAGGGCCTTTCTCAACGCCCAGGTCGACATTAAAAACCTGCGCCATGGATACGCCGTCACCTCCCTGCTGGCGGCGGCCCGAGACCGGCCGGAGGAAACGGTGTTCTGGACCGAACTGGTGGAACGGGAGCTGATGAGGTTTCTGGCCAACAAAGGAGGATACTCCGCCGTCGGGTTGCTGGACGAATATGGAGACGAGGTGGTGGCGGTATACCGGTCCGGGGACAGGATCGCGGCGCTGGAGAATTTCCGGAAAAGAAACCACGTCACCTCCTCCCATTTCGTGGAGGCGGCCAAGCAAAAAGGGCTGGGAGTGGCCGCCATCACCATGCGGGCCATCGTGCCCCAGGATGTGAAATTAAGTTCCGTCACCCTGACACGATACGCCACGAAGGTGTTTGATGAAAAAGGAGTGGCCACGGGGATCATATACCTGGACCTCAACGGCTCCGAAGTGCTGGATGGGCTCTCCCGCATATCGCTGGAAAACCGGCGCTCCGCGGCCCTGGTGACCCATGCTGGAAAGTATCTGTTCAACCCTTTCATGGAAAAAAAGGCCACCCACTCCACCCTCTTCGCCATGGAGAAGGAGAATATCAATGTCGCCTATCCGCGCTCTGTGTCTCGCCAGATTCTCTCTGGCCGGGCCGGAATAATCTACGACGACCCCAAGGCCCTGTTCGCCTATGCCGCAGTGTTTCCGGAGCCGGAGGACAGGTCCCGTTTCTTTGTGGTATACGACCGATATCCCAGGGAGCTGATGCGGCCGGAGGCCGGAGTCATCAACCGCAAATACGCCATGGGCGCGGTGGGGGCGCTGGCGCTGGTGGCCCTGGTGGCCGCCGCCCTGTCCCACGCCCTCACCCGGCATATCAGGACTTTGCGCAAGGGGGTGGAGCGGTTCGCCGACACCCGCGAAGGCTCCGGCAAGATCATCATCCGTTCCGGAGACGAGATCGAGGCGCTGGCGGAGGCCTTCAACTCCATGGCGGAGTCGCTGTCCGAATACAGCCTGTCCCTGGAAAAGAAAGTGGAGGAGCGCTCCCTGAAGATCAAGGAGGTGGAGCGCAAGCTGATGGAGGCGGAGAAGATGGCGGCCATCGGTTTTTTGAGCGCGGGAGTGGCCCACGAGATTAACAATCCCATCTCCGTGGTGGTCACCCGGCTGGAGCTTATCCGCCGGGCCGTGGAAAAAGGGGAGATCGAAAAAGCGAAAAAAGACCTGGAGGTGGTGACCCACCACGCCCTGCGGGTCGGCAGGATAGCCGGCAACCTGCTCACCTTTTCCCGCTCCAAGCCAGGAGAGCTTTCCTCCGTGGACCTGAACGAGATCGTGCGCCGGGTGCTGGAGCTTCTGGACTACCCGGTGACAAAAAAAGGGATTGCGCTGCAGGTGAAGCTGGACGAGGATATTCCTTTTGTATGGGCCAACGCCGCGGGTATGGAGCAGGTGATATACAACATCGTTTTCAACGCTTTCCAGGCCTCGGAAAAAGGGGCGGTGATCACCGTGGCCACAATCCGCAACGGGACGGCCATGGTGGATCTGCGCATAACGGACACCGGGTCGGGAATGTCGGAGGATGTGATGGCCCATCTGTTCGAGCCGTTTTTTACCACCAAGGAGGTGGGGCAGGGAAGCGGACTGGGGCTTTCCATAAGCTATGGCCTGGTGAAGGACTTTGGCGGTACCATCAGCGTGGAGAGCCAGCCGGGCGCCGGGGCCTCGTTCACCGTCAGCCTTCGCTCGGCTTTTGAGGTGATGAAAAATCCAACCAGGGGAGCTATAGCCGATGCCTGAGGGGCAAAGCGCCAGGGTGGTGCTGGTGGACGACGAGCCGGACCTGCTGGAGTCGTGCGTGAGGATCCTGGAGGATGAAGAGATACCCTGTATCGGCTCCACGGATCCTTTGGAGGCTTTGCGGATGATCCGCGTCCTGCGGCCGGAGGCGGTGGTGACCGACTTCAAGATGCCGGGGATGAACGGGGTGGAGTTGCTGGCGGCGATCAAGGAGGAGTTTCCCGAGCTGCCTGTAATCATGATCTCCGCGTTCGCCACCATCGAAGGGGTGGTGGAGGCGGTGAAAAGCGGCGCCTTCGATTACGTCACCAAACCTTTCTCGCCGGACCAGTTTGTGATCACCGTGCGGCGGGCTCTGGAAAAAAGCAGGTTGGTGAAGGAAAATGACATGCTGCGCCGGAAAGTGCGGGAAGAGTTCTTGCGGAGGAATTTCGTGGGGCGCAGCCGGGCCATGGCCCAGATCACCCAGGTGATCACCAAGGTGGCCCCTTCCAGGACCTGCGTCATGATCCAGGGGGAGACCGGGGTGGGCAAACGGACGGCGGCCATGGCGATCCATGTCCATGGCGGGAGGGATGGCGCCCCCTTCGTGGCGGTGGATTGCGCCGAGCTGACCAAGGAGCAGCTTGCGGCCAGGCCCCAGGCCCAGCATCCGGAAAACGCGGGACTGGAGGAAGGCTCCGAAAACCTGTTCCTGGCGGCCAAGGGGGGAACCTTGTATATGGATGGAGTGGACCGGCTGGCTCCCCAGATCCAGGCCAAGCTGGCCAGGATTCTGCAAAAGAAGGATACGGACCTGTCCGGCAAGGCGGAACCGGCCCTTCTGCGCCCCAGGGTGATCTGCTCCACCGATGTGGATCTTAAAGGGATGGTGAACGAAGGGAAGTTCCGACAGGATCTTTACTTCCTCCTGAACGTGGTGCATATCCCCATCCCCCCCCTGCGGGAAAGGCCGGAGGATATACCCGCCCTTTGCGAGAGCTTTTTTGCCGAGCTGGCCCGACGGGAAGGGGCGGAACCGAAAACCGCCAGCCTGGACTTTATGGAGAAGCTGGCCGTGTATCATTGGCCCGGCAATGCCCGGGAGCTGATGGGGGCTTTGGAGACGGCGGCGGCGGGGGCCAGCGGAAACGAATTGACCTCGGCGGACCTGCCGGATAATATTCGGCGTCAAGGGTCGATGCGGGGCATGACTTATAAGAGAGCCAGGGAGGCGTGGCTGGGCAAGTTTGAGAAGGATTTTCTGGAGAACTTGCTTTACACTTGCAAGGGGAACATAACCCAGGCCTCCGAGACCGCCGGTATCGCCCGTATGTCTCTATACAGAATGATAAAAAGAAACAACCTGGCCGGGCTGGTTTCCCTGGAACGGGAGGCGGAAAAGGCCAAGGGCGGCGCGTGGCCGGACCCGGATGAAAATGACGAAATGGATAACGATGAAGGAAACCATGATTCTATCGAGCCATAACGGCAGGATGGGCCGCTGATGGCGCGCAATATATTCACATTCTGCTTCTTTCTTTCCGGCGTGGCCGGGCTGGTGTATCAGATCATATGGGTCAGGATGTTCTCGCTCTCTTTCGGGAACACGGTATACGCTGTCAGCCTGGTGGTGGCGGCGTTTCTGGCGGGGCTGGCCCTGGGGAGCCATGTCCTGGGAAAGGTGGCGGACCGGCTGAAGGACCCGAAAAACTCCTATGTGCTTCTCGAATTGCTGATCGCGG
>JAOUPQ010000250.1 GCA_029879765.1 Nitrospinota bacterium
GCTGCTGGCCAGATATCCGGACGCGGTGGTGGGGGACACAATCTGCCAGGCCACCCATGACCGCCAGGACGAAGTGACCAAACTGGCCACCGAGGTGGAGCTGATGGTGGTGGTGGGGGGTAAGATGAGCGCCAACACCACCCGGCTGGCCCAGCTGGCCCGGGAGGCAGGAGCGGAAACCATGCTCATCGAAACCGAGGATGAGCTGGACCCAGGCCACGTGCGCCTGTATCAGAGCATAGGACTCACCGCCGGAGCCTCCACCCCCACCTGGATGATCCAGCGGACATTGGACAGGTTGCGGGCAATCACCTCCGACCAACCGACTCTTGCCGACAGGATCCGAAGTATGGGCGGGGCGCTGGTGGTCAGCAACGCGTCCATCGCCATCGGGGCCGCTTTCATGACCTTGTGCGCCGCCACCCTGGCCGGATACCGGACCGGGCTCATGGAGGCCGGGTTCGCCGCGGCGTATGTTTTCGCCATGTATGGGCTGAACCAGCTGCATGACACCATGACCTTCAAGCATAACGAACCGGAGCGCTACAGGTTCACACGACAGAATCGACGACTGATGACATACTCCGTGGGGGGGGCGGCGGCGGCCTCTTTTATTCTGGCGGCGGTGATGGGGGTCTGGCCTTTTGTGGTATACACCACGGCCATGGCGCTGGGGCTGGCCTACACGGTGGTATGGTTCCCGAAAGCGAGTTGGCTAAAGATCCACCGGCTCAAGGATATCCCCGCCTCCAAGGAGCTTTTCGTGGGCGCCGGATGGGCGGTGGTGGCGGTGGTGATTCCGGCGCTGGCGGTGGGCGCTTCTCCTTTTTCGGCGCCGGTGATGGTGGCCGGATTTTTTGTTTTTTCCGTGGCGTATATCAAGACTGTCATCTCCGGCATCCGCGACATCCAGGGGGACAGGGTCATGGGGCGGGAGACGATCCCCATTCTAGTGGGGAAGGAGTGGACCAAGGTGTTCATCGGGATGATGTGCGCGGGGCTGGGGGGGATTCTGCTGGTTTCCTCCTGGGCCGGGTGGACCACCGGATTCGGGTTCTGGCTGCTGCTGTCGGTGGGCTACACCGCTTTATACCTGCTGTTGTATCATCTGCGCGTCATTCAGCGCGGCGTGGCCTTCGATTTGACCATCGACGGAGTGTTCCATTTCTCCGGGCTTCTTGCGGTGGGCTGGCTGCTGCTGGCGGCTTAATGCGGCCTTTTTGAGTTGCTACGTCCGGTCAATATAGGTTATATATAAATAACTTTGTTTATGTCCGGAGATTGCCGTGAAGCGAATCCTTTTTTCTTCCCCTTGCGCCTGGGCGACTTGCTTTCTGCTCCTTTTGTCAGCTCCCTTTCATGCTGACGCCGGAATGTGCTCCGCCAAGCAGGAGATAAAAAAAGCGCTGGGGAATATGAGCAAGGAGCAGGAAGAGAAATTAGTCAAGGAAATCAAAAATCTCGACTTGGACAAAGAGGAGATGAAAAACAAAATGGAGAGGTTGATGGCCATACCATCAGTGTTTTTTGGGCGAGACATCGCCCATGTTCTATCGGCGAAAATACAGAAAAGATATCTATCGCTGGAAGAGAAAATCAAGCAGGAGACCGGATATGACCACTGCTGCTGCGATAATCGAGATCCAAATTCGAATGCGGGCGGACTTCCGGAGAATCTGGCGAAGGAATGCATGGAGCTTCAGGGAGATACAATGAAGGAGTTGTTCTCCTATTGGGACATATTCAAGAACGTAGTATTCGGAACTCCCATGGAATCATTTAGCATGGAAGTGTTCGACGCCAAGGACGATAAGATCCTGGCGCAGGCCGGATTTTCCGAAAAGAACCCCTGCGCCGCACCGTTCGTGGTGGATTTGTGCTTGAGACATGAGGGCTATAAATTCTATTATTGCATGGACGCGGCAAACCCCGAGCTTGTTTCCATTCTCAAGGAGCAAGAGGATGCTTCATTCGAGAAAATGAAGCTTATTCCATCGCAGCCAACCGCCCCGTCAACAACGCTGCGATAGGATCAATCTCACTCCCTGGCGCATCACGCCAAAAATCTTCGCACCCTGGGAATGAACTCGTTGGGCGCCAGAGGTTTGGTGGTGAAGTCGTCCGCCCCGGCGCGCAAGGCCCTGTCCCGCACTTCCATGCTGGCGTCGCTGGTGACCACGATCACAGGCAGGTGGACGATGGCTTTATCCTCCCTGATGGCGCGAATGAGCTCCAGCCCGCCTTTGCCTGGCATATATATGTCCGTTATCACAAGATGCGGTGGATTGGCGCTTATGGCGGCCATCGCCTCCTCCCCGTCGCCGAACTCCAGCACATCGGCGCCTATTTCCTCCAGATACACCCGGGCCAGGGCGCGGATGCCGGGGTTGTCGTCCACCACCACCACTTTTGGCTTCACCACGGGAACCATGGTATAGAACACGCTCCCTTTCCCCTGGCTGGTTTCATACCATACTTTCCCGCCGTGGGCCTTCATGATATCGGAGGTGTATGGAAGCCCCAGCCCTGTGCCCCGCTCCCCCCTGGTGCCCACGCTGGTGGTCTTCACCTCGTGGCGGAACAGATCCTCCATCAGGCTCTGGGGGACTCCCGTCCCATGGTCCTGCACCGCAAGCCCGGCCCGCATGCCGTCGGGGCGGAAGAGCACCACCTCCTGTCCTTCGTTGGAAAACTTGATCGCATTTGACAAAAGGTTCTGGAGCACCGCCGCATACAAGCCAGGATCGACGTATATCCGCGCCCCTTCCGGCGCCAGGTTGCTGATTTTGACCTTTTTTTCCTCCGCCAGAGGGCTCACGGCGCCGATGGCCGTGACCGCCAGGTGGCGCATGTCGTTGAACCGGGGCCGCGCCTGAATCTTGCCGGTCTTCAACCTGCTGATATCCAGGATATTGTCTATCAGCTCCAGCAGGTTCTCTCCGCTGTTTATGGAGGAACTGATGGTCATCAGCTGCCTCTCGTCCAGTTTTCCTCGGGCGTCCTGCTCCAGCAATCGCAAAAAACCGAGGATGGACGTGAAGGGCGAGCGCAGATCGTGGGCTATCAGCGACACGAACTGGTCCTTGAGTTTTGTGGCTTCCTCCGCCTCTTCCTTGGCCTTCAACAGTTCGGATCGCTCCGCCCTCCTTTGCAGCCGGTTCCTCGCGCCGATGATGATATTGGCGCAGGCGCCCAGGGTCGGCTCCAGCAGCCGGATCATTCTGCTGTCATAGCCGCCGGGCCTGTTGCCCAGCCCGATAAGACCTATAATCTGGTCCCCCTGTCGGATCGGCAGCCCCATATAGTTCTTCAGCTTTATGCAGCAGCCAGGAGAGCCGCAGTAGGAGACGTTTTCCCCCAGGTCGTTTTCGATCACCGTATTATTACGCTTCACCGGGGCGCATACCAGGTGATCGAATCTGGTGAAACTGGGGCCTTCTCCCAGTTTTTCCTCGTTTGCCGGCACCTCGGTGATGGCCAGGCTCTCCAGCCTTGCCTCCTTTCCGTTCCCGCCGCTATGCATTTCCATAATCACGCCGAACTCGCTCCCCGTCACCGAGCGCATCACATCCAGGAGCTGATAAAAAACATCCTCCGCTTTCTCTCCTGTTATGAAGCCGTTGAGCGTGTTGTTGATGGCTTCGAAAAGATGCAGGTTGGCCGACAGGTCCTCCGCTGTCCGGATGCGCTCCGTGATATTCCGGAACACCCCCATAAGCACATCGCGGCCACCCAGTTCGATGACCCTGCCGACGATTTCCACCGGGATTATCGACCCGTCAGCATGGAGAACGTGGAACTGCACCGCCTCTCCGGAGGCCACCGACCGGGCATGCTCGAGGAATAACCTCCTGCTTTCCTCGTCCAGTTGCGGGGGATGCAGATGCACCTGGCTCATGCCTATGATCTGTTCCCGGGAGCGACCGATCAGCATCTCGCCAGCCGGGTTTGCGTCTATCAATATCCCCGACTCACGATCCGCCAGAAATATGGCGTCGGGGAACGCTTCAAACATGGTTTGCAGAGCGTTGTCCATCCTGGTCATTGTCTGATTTTCATGGGATGAAAAGAATATGTTGTCGCTTGGAGGTCTGGCTTTCCCTGAATATGTTCTCGCAACGGCTTTCATACTTCTACTTCTTGAAATCGGGAAACCCACCACAGCCTGCCCATGAATCCGCGTTCACTTCCGGTGAAGTGTTCCCAACCAATTGGGCAAAATTCAAGGGTAATTCTGAACGTCCATCCAGACTATCAGGCTTCCCGCATCCTCTTGTCCACATCCCGCCCGGCTCTCAAAGCCTGGGCGTTGACTTGCTCAATGGCTTATATTAAATCTTATTTCGCGAAAAAAGTGAAGAAAAAATATGCGTCTATCCACCCTGGCAGGCGGAGCGTCCTCCGGATCCTGCGCCAGGTCAGCTCCTCCGTTCGAAGGCCGCCACCGTCTCCATATGCGGGG
>JAOUPQ010000251.1 GCA_029879765.1 Nitrospinota bacterium
GATAGTCATCATCGATAGCTTCAGGCGCATCACCTCCACCGCCCGCAAGGTCAGCTTGTGGTGGTTTATCATGGCGGAGTTGTATTCGTCCAGTTCCAGATCCATGGCCGCCATGGAGGTCACCGTCCCCGCTGTACCCACTATGGTCTCGTTTCCATCGGGGGCCAGTTGGTCGAAGGCCTGGTCCACCTTGGCTTTCACCTCTTCGGCCATATTGCGGTACTCATAGTCGATGACCGGGTGGGCGGAAAGATAACTCTCCGACAGGCGCACCACTCCCAGGTCCGTCCCCACGGCCGCGTTTTTTCCTTTCCTTTTGCTGTGGATGAATTCGGTGCTGCCGCCACCGATGTCAAAAAGGATGAATCCGTTATTATCCTCCTCCATCACCATTCTGGCGCCTTTCAAGGCCAGCCGGGCTTCAGTTTCCCAGGTGATAACCTTCAGTCCATATCCCACGGCGGAGCGCAGCCTGACATCGAGCTCGTGGGAGTTGACGGCGTTGCGCCCCGCGCTGGCGGCGGCGATGACCAGATTGAACGGAAGGAACGACTCCGCGTTTTTCAGAAGCGCCGCCACACCATCCACGGTTCTTTTCATGGCGGCCTCGTCCAGTTTTTTGCTCTTCCCCAGCCCTGCGCTAAGGCGGGTTATCACCTGGTCGGAATAAACTATGGAGAAGTGTTCCCCCTCCGGCTCGGCAATGAGAATGCGGACGGTGTTGGCGCCCAGGTCTATTGCGGCGATTCTTGTCATGATCTGTTTCCCCGAATATTTTTCCATTGCCATGGGCTTATTATATCAAATAGGCGGACGCCTTTTTGCCCCGTATATTATTGCCCTGACGCGGGGGGCGCCGATGGAATATAATATGGCCGCCAACTGTGGATAAATTCATTTTGAGGGGGGGATGATCATGGTTACGCTTGGCAAGCTTTCCTTGGGACTGTTCGAATATCTGGATGTGGCCTCGGTGAAGGACTATTGCCCCAACGGCCTGCAGGTGGAGGGAAAAAAGGAGATCGGCAAGGTGATCACCGGGGTTTCCGCCTGCATGGAGCTGTTCACCGCCGCCAGGGATATGAACGCCGACGCCATTGTGGTCCACCACGGTATCCTTTGGGATACAGGAGAGAAAACGATCCGGGGGAGCATGAAGGAGCGGGTGAAGTTTCTGCTGGATAACGATATCAGCCTGCTGGCGTATCACCTGCCGCTGGACCGCCACCCGGAAGTGGGGAACAACGTCCAGATCGCCCATACCCTGGGCCTGGAGCAGCTTAAACCATTCGGCGAGTATAACGGCAAATCCATCGGCAGGTCCGGCCAGATGCCCGAAGCGATGTCCATAGAGCGGTTCATGGACAATGTCCGCTCCACCATCAACAGCGCCGCGCGCTGCCACGCCTTCGGCCCGGCGGAGCTGAATCATGTGGCCATCTGCTCCGGCGGCTGCCAGACCCTGTTCCACCAGGCGATCAAGGATGGCGCGGACCTGTTCATCACCGGCGAGGACAGCGAATGGATTTATCATCTGGCCAGGGAGGAGAAAGTCCATTACGTGGCGGCGGGGCACCACGCCTCGGAGCGATTCGGCCCCATAGCCCTGGGGGAATGGATAGCCGAGAATATGGATGTGGAAGTGGATTTCGTGGATATCCCGAATCCTCTATGAGCTCCGGCTCCTGTCAGGCCAAGGGATAAGTCTGCTGCGCCCAGCGCCAATCCAGGCGTGGCCATGGCCAATCCCGTGCTTTTGATGAAGCTGCGTCGGTTCATGTATGCGGACTCGGAAGTTATCTGCGAGGAGGGGATTGGATCACCGGTCGGCTTTTTCATTACCTGCTCCTTTCAACAACGCCCGCCGCTTTAGGTTATTTCTAACACACCGGGGGGGGGCAGCGGAACAGCGGCGATTATTACCTCATTATTGGCGACCGGAAAGTCCCCCCGATTTTCATAACTATCTTTCCGCTGGAGTCTGGCTGTGGAAGGAAGTAGGCGGCTGTGCCCAGGGCTTGTTTTGCGGTTTCCGACAGTTTCATGGTGATAATGATATTCATCATGGAAAATTGCGGGTTTTTGGCCATGGTGACGGCGCCGGAGAGAACCAAACTGGCATGAGGGCCGGAGAACGCTCCCTTTACCACGGAGAGATTCCCTTTTTCCAGTTTCAGTTCGATCTCCCCCTCGGAGATGTCGATATATCCCCCCTTGGAATTAAGACTTTTCCCCAGAATAAGTTTCGCTTCCTTAATTCTGGATTCCAGCCGCCCTTGCGCGGTCGTCCAGTCATTGCGGTTTATCTTGATGGCGCCCTGGCCTTCAAAGATTCCTTCCGCCTTGAACCATGGAAACCGCCCCCACCATTCCCCTTTTCCAGGGTCGATATGATTAAAATCCAGCTCCACTTCCAGTTCGTCACCATCGAGGCCATCGGTTGCCACAACGCCCTCGATGGCGCCCCCCAGGGAGTTGGCTTCCACCCAAGCCTTCCGGTTTCCGGAAATCGCCGCCAGGATATAAGGCTTCACCCTCAGGGAGGATATGGACATGATTCTATTTTCCGGATCCGCCTTTTCATCCACAGACAGGTCGAACAGCGTCAATCCCAAAGGAAATGTCAGCTCGGCCCTGTGCGCCTGCATTTCCATGGGGGCTTTTTCCAGAGCCTGGTTCACGATGGAGGCCAGGACTTCCTCGGGGAACCGCGTTATGATAAAAACCGATGTGGCGCAAAGGAACAGGACAGTGTACAGAATGGAGCGCCATAGCCATGGTCTGGACAGCAGAAGCCTGCCCATCCTCCCCTGCCCTGCGCCGTCGTCCGATGTTGTTATGTTCGTCACTTCAGCTCTCCTCATACCAGGATACGGTGAGCGCCACATCCAGGTAGTCCGGATCTTCATAAAGCGGCTTTATGGAGATTCGTTTCATCCTGATATATGTCTCGTTCTTCGCCGCTTCTTTGAGTAACTCCACCAACTGCCTGAGGGTGATCTTTTCGATTTTCAGAGCCACCGAGCTTTCGTTGAAACCTTTCAACTTCTCCGATGGTTGAGGCTCCATGGACACCACGCTTTCCTTGATGCCGCTGGAAGAGGAGATATTCTCTATCACCGACAGCAACGATGGACCGCCTGGTTGGGACATCCGCCTTTTTATGGCGCCGAACCGATGATTGGCCACTGATATCTTTCTGGAGAGCTGGCGCAGCTCCAGGATCTCCTGCTTTTTCGATTCGATACGGGTCGCCAGTTCCATCCTTCCCTTTATGGAAGGGTCAATGATCCATGCCCAGAACAGGATCACCAGGGCCAGGGAACCTCCCCCTATGACCATCGCCCGTTCCCGGGAGTTCATCTGCTTTATGATCTTCACGATTCTATCCTCTTATGGCGTCCGTTAAAAAGCCATGTCCACTTCTATCCGGAAAGATACGCCGCTTTTGGCCACGTTGGACTTTGCCTTGTCCAGCCTGGCCTTGCCCACCCAGGGCAACTTGTCCAGATTACTTTTGAATTGATCCACCTTGTCAAATGATTCGGTCCTTCCCGTCAGGATCAGCCGCCCCGGCTCATAGGTGTAGTTTTCTATGTCCAGTTTGGCGTCTTCTGGCCCTGCATTGGAAACCTCCAGCAGGATGTCGAGCAATGGATCCCGGCCCTGGTATACCCCCAAGGCCTTGGCCGCTTCCTCCAGCCTTTTCAGCTCCGCCATCATCTGTTGTTTTTCCGAGACGATATTAATGGTGTGCGGCATCGCTTCTTTGAATATCCGGCGGGTCTGGGATTTCAAGGAGGCGTATTCGCGATCCATCACAATCCCCTGGCCGATAAAAGCGAGAACCCACAACACAAAAGTGGCCGCCAACAGTCCCGCCGCCACCGTCTTTTCCCTGTTCATACCGGCGTACTTTTCCACTTTTTCCAGCGGGCCGGAGCGCAGGTTGATTTTCGGGGCGGCATCGGCGCCCATCAGCGCCGCGCCGGAGGCCACAAGGAACAACGCCTTTTTTTCATCCGAAGAGGCGTGGGGGCTGGCCTGCCCTTCCGGCTCCGGCATATTCTCCATCCGGGCCGGGGCCGCCGGGATCCCCAGCTTTTCACCCAACCCCCGGGCCAGCTGCCCTATATGGCCAAACCCACCCCCCAGCGCTATGGAGGCCAGCTTCAGGCCCGGCATTTCCCTGTTCAATCCCAGCGCCAGCTTGTCAATCTCCCTGGCTATTTCCTGCTCCCCTTCCCCGGCGACACTGGAGGTGTGGAAAATCAACGGGGTCCTATCCTCCCCCACAAGCGCAATGTATATCCCTTCCGACGCCCAATTGACCACGGCCATGGTTCCCGCCGTTTGCCCTTCCCCTCGGGCATACTCCGCAGCCGCAGCCGCCGCAGCCGCCAGCGGGCCGGGAACCAGGATATCCGGATCCAGCTCCGCGTCTTTGTATA
>JAOUPQ010000252.1 GCA_029879765.1 Nitrospinota bacterium
CAGGAAAAGGCCGAAACGTGGCATGACGGCGGCCTAGCGTCTGCTGGTCCCCTCGATGATCTTCTGCGCCGCTTCCAGTTTCACCCGGGTCGCTTCCCGGTCCAGGACACGGTCGTCATACACCTTGGCGTCGAGGGATCGCTGATAAGCGTCTGCCGCGTCCTCTATGCGGCCCATGGCCGAATATACGTCCCCCAGATGCTCCAGCACCGTGGGGTCCGGGGTTATATTGCGGACAGCCACCAGAAGCTGGGCCAGGGCTTCTTTATACATTTTCTTTTTGTAATATAGCCATCCCAGCGAATCGATGAAATATCCGTTGGTGGGTTCCAGGTCGATGGCCTGCAAAAGATATTTCTCCGCCTCGCCCAGGTTGATGTTCTGTTCGGCGTAGATGTATCCCAGATAGTTGAGCGCGTTGGAATGGTCCGGCTTGAGGGCGATAACCTGTTTCATCATTTCGATGCACTGGTCGTATTTCTTCAGCTTTTCATATGTCACCCCCAGATGGAAGTGATACTTGGGATCGTTCGGGTTCATATCCTGGGCGGCCTGGAACAGCTTTATGGCGTCATTATATTTCTTTAATTTGCCATACATGAACCCGGCCAGGAACTTAAGCTCCGGATCCTCCTGGTCCAGCTTCACGGCGACCAGGGCGTGCTTGAGGCTCATTTCATAGTCCCCCATCCTGTCGTACAGATCCGCGATTTTCAGGTTGAGACTTTTCTTCTCGCTATCGTTGGTGGTGGCGATCTGTTTCCAGGCGCTCACCGCCTCTTTAAGCAGATTCAGGCTTTCGAAAATGGAGGCTATGTAGGATATCACCGTCTGGCTTTCCGGGTCCGCCGCCCGAACCAGCTGGAACTGCGCCAGCGCCTTCTGGATCATCCCCATGTCCCGCATCATTTCCCCCTGCTGCCACTTGGTCATGCCCAGAAAGAACCGGTAGTCGATCTCTTTGGGCTGATCCATGAGGATCTCTTCCCGCATCTCCTCAGCGGTCTTGCCGCTTTCCTTCTCGGAGATGGTCTTTTCCAGATCCGCCTGGGTTTTCATGTCCGTGGCGTTCACCGCCAGGTATTTTTCATACAGGTCGATGGCCTTGTCCCATT
Source organism: Nitrospinota bacterium (assembly GCA_029879765.1). Classification (GTDB taxonomy): domain Bacteria; phylum Nitrospinota_A; class UBA7883; order UBA7883; family UBA7883; genus JAOUMU01. The sequence goes on from JAOUPQ010000252.1 coordinate 1,116, forward strand.
CCCCGGTCACCCTGTATGCCCAGCAGAGGTTTTCGAAAACCACGGTAAAATCCGGCCGCTGCCGGAAGGTCTCCGCGAAGACCTCCACGGCCTTGGCGTAATTGCCCGCGGCCATGTGGGCCCGGCCCAGAAAATACTTCTGGTATACATTCTGGTGGGGACTCGCCGAAGCTTTCCCCTGCAGGATATCGATGGCCTTTTCCGGGGCCCCGGATTGCAGGTGCGCCACCGCCAGAGCCACAACGGAGCCTGTGTCCTCAGGATCTAGCTTGATTATCCTCTCCAGATACCCGGCGGCCTTTTCGGTGGCGCCCAGGCTGGTGTTGATTCCCGCCAGGATGTCGAGGCATTCTATCGATTCGCTGTTTATGGCCACGCATTCCTCCGCCGTATCCTGGGCTTTGCCCACTTCGCCTATCCGCAGATAAAGCTCGGCGCCATGCCGCAGGGCCTGGGAGGAGGTTTCGTCGCGCTGGGCGGCCTTGTCGTACAGGCGGATGGCCGCGGGATAGTCCCCCGCCCGCTCCGCCAGGACGGCCTGCAGGTAGTAATCATAGGCCGCGGACCGGTCCAACCCATCGCCTGGCTTCATAAGCTCTTCCGTCTTGGCGGCGGTGGGCCCGTCGGGTTTGGGCGTGGCTTCTTTTTCCGGGAAGGCGCTGGCGGAAGGGGCATAAAGCGACAGCGTGATAATTAACGCGGCGGCGAGTGCGAAAGCGTTTCCTTTTTCTTTTTTCAAGGTTTCGTCTTTTTTCCGGGTAAATAATATTTCAAGCAAACATCTTTGAGGATAATCCTTTTAAAGTCCGAGCGCAATTGTGAATCCTTGATATGCTTCACCGCCTCTTCCGCTTCCCGCTGGGCCGCCAGGGGGACATTGGTCAGATCCAGTTTCTCCTGGTTCTCCGTCCCGGCATTCTCGGGCGAGCCCTGGCGCACCGTCATCCTGATCCTGGACACCATATGCTGCCCCAGCACCGCGTTGACTTTCTGGATTATCTCTTTTTTCATGTATCCCATGGAATCGATCCATACAGGCTGGGCCACATCGATGGTGAGGGTCTTGCGCGAGATCCGCACCGGGGAGGAGACTTTATCCAGGACCGGGCCCACAATCCGCCTCCAGTTGCCCGATATGGCCGCAAAATCGTACAGCTCCCGCTTTCCCATGGAGGCTGATAGGCTCTCCAGCACCTGGCCGATATGGCTCGGCGCCTGCTTTTTTCTCCTCATGGCCGCCTTTTATATAGAAGCGCCTCTTGCTTTCGGCGTCTGTTTGGTATACTTTTACTTTGCTTTTGACCCTTATCTATGGAATAGGATACCACTTCAGCTTATGACAATCCACAATGCCGCTTTTGGCTATGGACTTCTTGGCGGCAAGCCGTTCAGGTTGCGCCCATGACATCTTCACCTTTGCAAAAATCGCCCCTGTACACCAGGCATGTGCAGGTGGGCGCCAAGATGACAGAGTTTCATGGCTGGATCATGCCGCTTCAATATGATTCGATCATGGATGAGTGCAAGGCGACGCGCAAATCGGTGGGCTTGTTCGACATATCCCATATGGGCAAGGCCGAGGTGATCGGGAAAAACGCCCTCAAGCTTCTCCAGAGCCTGGCGGTGAACGATCTTTCCAAGATTTCCGAAGGCCAGGCCCAGTACACCGCCCTGGTCAACGACAAGGGAGGGATCATCGACGACCTGGTGGTGTATCGCATTTCCAATTTCAGGTTCTTTCTCTGCCTCAACGCCGCCAACGTGGAAACAGATATCAGCTGGATCGCAGAATTCGCCCTGCAATACCCAGACGTGGAAGTGCGCAACGTGACCCGCCATCATGGGCTTCTGGCCGTGCAGGGGCCCAACGCCGAAGCCATAATGAAAAGCCTGGTTTCCCACAAGGTGGCGCACATGGAGTTTTTCGATTTCATGATCACCCGCATCGGGGAAATGAACGTTATCCTCTCCCGCACCGGGTACACCGGCGAGGATGGATTCGAGATATACTGCGACTGGCGGGACACCGACGTGCTTTGGGACGCCATAATGGCCAAGGGGAAACAATGGGGGATAAAGCCTTGCGGACTGGGGGCGCGGGATCTTCTCCGGCTGGAGATGGGGTATCTTCTCCATGGCGTGGACATGGACGCCTCCTCCTCCCCCTATGAAACCGGGCTGGGATGGATCGTGAAACTGGAGAAAGAGGGGGGACTGATGGCCCAGGAGGTTTTGGCCAGCAAGAAAGCCGCCGGTAGCGCCAAATGTATTATGGGATTTGAGATGGTGGAGCGGGGGGGCCTTCCCCGGCACGGTTTCTCCATCCTGGCGGACGGGAGGATAATCGGCGAGGTGACCAGCGGCGGGGCCAGCCCGAACCTGGGCAAGACCATCGGCCTCGGGCGTGTCCTGGCCGATTATGCCCGGCCCGGAACCGCCATACAGATAGACATCCGGGGTAAAGCTGCGGAGGCCACCGTGGTCCGCCGCCCCTTTATCCCCGCAAGAACCAAAAAAAGCAAGCCGAAACAGGCCACTTCGGAAAGTGGCGCATCGGCCAAGGAGGAGTAATGGATTTTCCAAAGGATCTGAAGTATTCGAAAGAACACGAATGGGTGCGGTTGGGGGATGACGGTGTGGCGGTTATTGGAATCACCGCGTTTGCCCAGGATGAACTGGGGGATATCGTCTTCGTGGAGACGCCGAAAGTGGGACAGAACCTGAAGGCGGGCCAGACTTTCGGCGTGGCGGAGTCTGTGAAAACCGTGTCGGACCTGTACAGCCCGGTTTCCGGCGAGGTGGTGGAAGTGAACACAAACCTGCTGGACAGCCCGGAGCTGGTGAACGAAAGCCCCTTTGGCGATGGATGGATGATCAAGATCAAAATGGATGACCCAGCAGAGCTGGGGAGCCTTCTGTCCTCCCAGGACTATCAGAAGCTTACGCAGAAGGGCTGACAGATCGGCATGAGGTATATCCCCCTATCGCCCCAAGACAAGGAGAAGGCGCTGGCCACCATCGGCGCCAGTTCCGTCGATCAGCTCTTTGCGGACATCCCGGAAGCGGCCAGAATGAACCACCCCCTCCAGATCCCCGGCCCCTTGCCGGAAATGGACCTGATGGACTGGTTCGAGACGGCGGCGGAGAAAAACACCCATGCCGGCCCCAGGAAGACTTTCATCGGCGCCGGGGCATACGTCCACCATGTCCCCGTGGCAGTGGACCACCTGATCAGCCGCACGGAGTTTTTCACCTGCTACACCCCGTATCAGCCGGAAGTGAGCCAGGGGACCCTGGCCGCCATATACGAGTTCCAGACATATACAGCCGCCCTG
>JAOUPQ010000253.1 GCA_029879765.1 Nitrospinota bacterium
TGAAGAACAGCCTGGATTCGGCCATTGAAGAGCCGAACTGTAAAATAATTCTCAACTGCCGAAATGTGAATATCATTGATTCCGCGGCGGTGGGCCTGTTGATCGGGCGCGCCCGGGCGGCGAAGAAAAACGGGGGTTATTTCTGTTTCTGCGAGCCCCAGCCCGCCATCTACCGGCTGTTTTCCATGGTGGATGTGGGAAAGTGGATGGATATATTCACCACGGAGGAAGAGGCCCTGCGGGTGATCGAATCCCAGTCCAAGGTCTCGGAAAGCTAGAACGTTCTTTATCCTGGCGGATTAAAGCGCCGTCTCTCCACGCTCTCCGGTCCTTATTCGCACAGCCTCTTCCACGGGGAGGACGAAGATCTTGCCGTCTCCGATCCTGCCGGTGTGGGCCGACTGGCTGATGGCGGCCACCACATCTTCCACCATTCCATCGCTCACCACCACCTCCAGCTTGATCTTGGGAAGGAAATCCACCACGTATTCGGCGCCCCGGTACAACTCTGTGTGCCCTTTTTGACGGCCGAAACCCTTCACCTCGGAAACGGTCATTCCCAGGACCCCAATTTCGTTCAGCTTGTCCTTGACTTCATCGAGCTTGAAAGGTTTTATAATCGCCTCAATCTTTTTCACGGTATCCTCAAAACTGTTTCCGCGGCCCAGGTTTCAATATTTTCACTTTTTGGCGACAACGCGCCAGTATGGTACGCCCGGCAGGATTCGAACCTGCGACCTTCTGATCCGGAATCAGACACTCTATCCAGCTGAGCTACGGGCGCATGGGGCGAGTGTATCACAAGCCGGGGACAGACGCCATTTTTTGCTGGATATCCAGCCTCCCACTATTGACAATTCCTCCCAAACCCGATGTAATAGACCGAGCGTTCGTTTTGCAATACTATGAATTGGTGTGTCATGCCTAAGGTGGATAAAGAGTATCTGGAGCAGAAAGGCGCCCATATACTCAAGGCCGCAAAAGCCTGCTTTTCCCAAAACGGTTTCCACAAAACCACCATGCGCGATATCCTGAAAAAATCCAAGCTCTCCGCTGGCGCCGTATACAGCTATTTCAAGAGCAAGGACGACATAATAGAGGCAATCGCCATCCAGGACCTGGGGAATCGAAGTTTCATCATCGACAATATTTCCACAACCGCCGATTCAAAAGAAAGGCTGGTGGGGCTGGCCCGGGGATTTTTCGACATGCTCAAAAAGGAGGAGAAGCCTTTTATCGGCCTGGAGCTGGAGTCCTGGGCCGAGGCGGGCCGGAATCCCAGGATCATGGAAGTGCAGCGCAAGGCCCTGATGACCATCAAAAAGCAATTCAAGGAGATGATCGAGGAAGGGCAAAGAAAAGGGGAGATGCATCCTGATGTGGATCCGGAATCATTGTCCACGTTGCTCATCGCCTTGCGCCGCGGGCTTATGGCCCAGTTGGCGGTGGACAGGAATATCGACATAGACAAATATACGGAAACAGTCATGCATACATTATTCAAGGGTTTATTGACCGACAAAAAGGGCGCGCGGTAATGGCGGTAAAATATCTGGCCGCTATTATGGCCATCGTCTTCGCGATCGCCGGCTCCGCGGCTTCCCAGGCCCGGGAAATTCCCAGAACCCTCACCCTGGACCAGTGCCTGGCCATCGCCATGGAAAAAAACAGCGGCGTCAACATCGCCCTTCGCGAGCGCGAAATGGCGGAGCTTTCCAGGACCGAGGCTATGGGCAAGGCGTTGCCGGACCTGGACCTGCGCGCCAGCTACACCCGCGCGGGGAAGAACCCGGAGGTGGAGTTCTTCGGAACCAAGTTCAAGCTGGCCCCCGATGAGGCATACCAGGCCCAGGCCACCCTGACCCAATACCTGTATTCCGGCGCCGTATCCTCGGGCTACCGGGCCAGCGGGCTGTTGCTGCAGGCGGCGGCGGGCATGGAGAGCGCCCGGCGCATGGATGTGGCCTCCCAGGTCAAGACCGGGTTCTATGCCATCTTGTTCACCCGGGAGGTGATAAAGACCGAGCAGGCGGCGGTGAACCAGCTGCAGTCGCACATAAAGGATTCCCAGGACCGCCAGGCGGTGGGCCTGAACACCCGATACGACACCATGCGGCTGGAGACCAGGTTGGCCGAGGAGCGGCACAGGCTCCTGGAGGCGGAAAACCTCCACGCCAGGGCCCAGCTCGACCTGCTGGCCCTGATGGGGCTGGATCCCATGACGCCGGTGAGCTTTGTCGGGAGCCTGGAGACTACCATAAAACCTTTCGGTCTTGGGCTGGAGCAGGCGGTGGCCGCCTCGTGGGAGCGCCGCCCGGAGGTCGCCGCGGCCAGGGCGAAGCTGGAGGCGACCAGGGAGATAGCCAACGCCGTGGCCAGAGAGCAGTACCCCACCGTCAGCGCCTTCGGCAACTACCAGGTGGCCAACAACGTCGGCATCGGAGACTCCGACCAGCTGTTCGACCAATGGAACGTCGGGCTGCGGCTGGAGATGAACATTTTCGATGGCCGGGAGCGCTCCTCCCGCAGGAAGAAACGGCTGGTGGAGGTGGAGATGGAGACGATCCGGCTGGCGGAGCTGCAGCGCAATGTGACCATCGAGGTGAAAGCGGCATTTGATGAATTGGCCCGGGCGCGGGAATTTCATCGGTCGCAGGAAAAAAATGTCCAATACGCCGAGGAGACATACCGCATCGCCAGTGTTAACCGCCAGGAAGGGGTGATGACCCAGCTGGAACTGCTGGACGCCCAGATGGCCCTGACCCAGGCTGGAATAACCTACCAGAAATCGCTTTTCGAATACGCCACGGCCATGGCCAGGCTGCGGCGCGCCATTGGCGAGGACACCACCTTGGGCGACGAGGGAACAGCAAACAGGCAAGAAGAAGAAGGAAAAGAGTAGATGAGATCCGCCCTTACGAAAAGACATTTCGCCCTCTGCCGGGCGGCGACGCTTACATTGGTATTGGTGGCGGGGCTTGGCGCCTGCTCCGATGACGCCCCCAGCGCCGTGCCCACCCAGGAGATAAAGATAATCCGTGTCAAGCTCCTGGAAGTGGCCCCGGAGACCTTCGAGCAGAGGCTAACCCTCTCCGCGTCCGCCATCGCGTATAAAGATGTGACGGTGGCGTCCGAGACCATGGCCAAGGTGGAGAAGATCACCTTTGACAAGGGGGACGAAGTGAGGGAAGGCGCCCCCCTTGCCATGCTCGATGACGCAGGGGTGCGGGCCCAGCTGGCCCAGGCCGCCGCCGACCGGGATATGGCCAGGCTCGATTATCAGAAGCAAGGGGCGCTGCGCGAGCGCAACGCCAACGTCTCCGACTATACCCTGGAAAAAGCCAGGCTGGCCCTGGCCGCCGCCGAAGCCAGGATGATAGGGCTTGAGAACAACTTGAAAAAACATATGATCACCGCTCCCATCGCCGGGGTGGTGGTGAGCCGCGACATCGAAGTGGGTTCTTTGCTCAGCCCTGGCGCCCCGGTGGCCCGGATTGTGGCCACTCGCCCCATCAAAGTCACGGCTGGCGCCCCGGAATCCTCCATCTCCGACTTTGAGGTGGGCAAAAGCGGCCTGGTGGAGTTTGACGCTTTTCCGGGGCGGGTCTATCAGGGAACGATAAGCTATGTGGCCCAGGAGGTGGGGACAAAAAGCCGGGTGTTCGATGTGGAATTGACCCTGGCCAACGAAGACGGCTCCATCCGCCCACAGATGGCCGCCAAGGTGATATTCGTGCGCCGCTCCATCCCCAACGCCATCGTCATCCCCCAGACATCCATCGTGGAGCTTGCCACGGGGCATGTGGTGTTCGTGGTGGAAAAGGACAACAAAGCCCACCAGAGGGAAGTGGAAGTGGAGGATTACTCCGAAGGGAAGACGATGATCAAATCCGGCCTGGCCGCCGGGGACAAGTTGGTGATCCTGGGCCAGCGGGGGCTGGTGGATGGAGACAAAGTGGAGACGGTGGAGTGAGACGGGCCGTGGCCCTGGGAAGGCGCTGACAAATGCAGATAACCAATTTTTCCGTTCGCAACTACATGGCGGTCTACGTCATGATTGTCATCATAATTGTTGTGGGATTATATTCATATCTCTCCATGCCTCGCGAATCGAGCCCGAATATCACCATTCCCTTTGTGATAGTGACCACCACATATCGCGGGGTGTCCCCCCAGGATATGGAGACCCTGGTGACCCACAAGCTGGAGAACCAGATAGAGAACATTGAGAACATAAAGGAAATGCGCTCCTCCACCAAGGAGGGGATTTCCCTGATCAGTGTGGAATTCTCGCCGTCGGTGGAGATAGACGAGGCGGTGCAGAAGGTGCGCGACAAGGTCAATATCGCCAAATCGGAGCTACCCTCGGACGCCGATGAGCCCTCGGTCCAGGAGATAAACTTCTCCAACATCCCCATCCTGCTGGTAAACGTTTCCGGCAAGTATG
>JAOUPQ010000046.1 GCA_029879765.1 Nitrospinota bacterium
GCTTCCGCTTTGGATTTTTCAGACTGTATGCGCTTCTCCTGGGCGATCCGCTCCTGGGTATAGGTCTGCTCCATCTGGGTGGCCAGCTGCTCCCGGCGGCGCGCCACCAAAAGCTCCACCCCGGGCCTGCGGGCAGTGTTTAAGGCGTAATAATTCATCAATGCAAGCCCCTCCCTCCGGTTCTTTGTTTTCCTTTTTAGCCCGGTTGAGCTTGCCATGGCCCCTCGATCTGGCCCCTTATTAAATTCCTCTTGCCATTTAGATGCCTTATGGCTATAATCACCAATTCCGTAAAAGTAAACACAGGTGGAGATTTATAGAGATGTTCGCTATAGTCGCGGCCGGCGGCAAGCAATTCAAGGTCGCTGAGGGAGATATTATCGACGTCCAGAGGATGGACGGCGAGGTGGGAGCCCAGGTGGAGCTGGGTCCGGTGTTGATGGCTGGCGCCGGGGAAGAAATCCAGATCGGCGCGCCCGTCCTGGACAGCGCGAAGGTCACCGCCCAGATTCTGGCCCAGGCCAAGGGGCCCAAGGTGATCACCTTCAAGGGGCGCAAGCGCAAGGATTCGCGCACCAAAAAGGGAAGCCGCCAGATGATCACCACGGTGAAAATCGTTTCCATCAAGTAATTAGGCGCTAAAGGAGATTACCCATGGCTCATAAAAAAGGACAAGGCAGCACCTCCAACGGTCGGGATACCATTGGCCGCCGTCTTGGAGTGAAAAGATTCGCCCAGCAGATCGTTCGCGCGGGCAACATACTGGTCCGCCAGCGCGGGTCCAAGTTTCATCCCGGCCTGAATGTGGGAGTGGGGCGCGACTATACCCTGTTCGCTCTGGCCGACGGGGTGGTCAGCTTTGCCCAGCGGGGCAAGGGGATGCGCCGCTATATAGACATCACCCCGGTGGAATAAACCCCCCGGGCACACACAGATCCACCGCCCGCCCCACTTCGTGTGGAGCGGGTTTTTTTATTGGCGAAAGGAAAGGTCGGCCATGACAATGTTCATCGACCAGGCCAGAATACATATCAAGGCCGGAAGCGGAGGCAATGGCCGTGTCGGCTTCAGACGGGAGAAATTCGTCCCGAAAGGGGGGCCCGACGGCGGAGACGGCGGCCGGGGAGGCAGCGTCATATTCGTGGCGGACCACAACCTGGGCACCCTGCTCGACTTTCGCTACGAGACCAACTACAAGGCCCAGGATGGCGAAGGGGGTGGGATCAACCTGCGCCACGGCGCCAACGGGGATGATCTGGTCCTGGGTGTCCCGGTGGGAACCCAGCTTATAGACGAGCAGTCCGGTATCCTTCTGGTGGATCTGGACAAACACGGCAAGAGCTACACCGCCGCCAGCGGAGGGAACGGAGGATGGGGAAACGTCCACTTCAAAAGCTCGGTGAACCAGGCGCCCACCCGCGCCAACAAGGGGCTGCCGGGGGGGGAGCTGGATCTGATCCTGGAGCTGAAGCTGATGGCGGACGTGGGAGTGGTGGGATTTCCCAACGCGGGGAAATCGACTTTCATCGCCAGGGTTTCCAACGCCCGGCCGAAAATCGCCGACTACCCCTTCACCACCCTGACACCGAACCTGGGGGTGGTGGAATGGGCGCAGTACAAGTCATTCTATATAGCTGACATCCCCGGAATCATAGAGGGCGCCGCCGACGGTAAAGGGTTGGGATTGCAGTTCTTGCGCCATGTGGAGCGGACCAGGTTGCTGGTCCACCTGCTGGACCCGCTGACCATGGAAAAGGGGCGAGACCCGGTCCGCGATTACCTGGCCCTGAACCACGAACTGGCCAAATATTCCCCCGACCTGGCGGCCAAACCCCAGATAGTGGCGGTGAACAAGGCGGACGCCCTGGCCGATCCGGAACTGGAACGGATGTTGATCGATGAATTGAAGGAAAAAGCGGGGGTGGAAGAGGCGCGGGTGATAAGCGCCGTGTCTGGCAGCGGAGTATCCCCATTGGTCACCCTGCTGGGCGGGATGGTGGAAAAGATGCGCCAGGAAGAGGGGAAGGATATGGAGATGGAAGCCGATTCGCTGTAAAAAGCTATTCGGTGGGGAAGATAAAATTCGCATTCTGCAATTTAGTCCTTGATTTTACGCGCTCAATTATAGATAATCCATCTCTCGTGCCACGAAGTTTCGTCGGGGAAGGTACGGCTTTTCAGGGTAAAAAAGAAATTTCGCAAAAAAGCATAAACCAAGGGGTAGTACTGCGTTTTTGTTATGAAGCTTTTATTTAGTTCCTGGCTGGGAACCACAATAGACAACCGAGGCAAGGAAGCCGACTCCTGGGAGGATTGTCCCGGGGTGAAGCTGCCGGAATCCTTTGATAACAAAAGGGGTATGACGGCGTTCATCGGCTGGGGCGGTGTGGTGGTTCTCAAAGAGCCTTACGATATCGTCGAGATGGCCTACAGCTACGCCAAGGCTCTCCAGGCTTCCTCCTGCGCCAAGTGCTTCCCTTGCAGGGTGGGCACCAAGGTCATGGAAGACCTGCTCCTGAAGATCCTGGAGGGAAAAGGGAGCGCGGAAGATCTGACCCGCCTGGAGGTTCTCTGCAAGACCGTCACCGACAACTCCAAATGCGGCATCGGCCAGCTTGGGCCAGGCCCCATCGCCGACACCCTCGACTTTTTCAAAGAAGATTATCAGGGCTACATCTCCGGCGGCAAAAAACGGGCGAACCTCCATTATCCATATAAGATGACGGCGCCCTGCACCTCCGCCTGCCCCACCGGCATGGACATTCCCTTATATATAGAACAGATCAAGGAAGAGGATCCGCTCGGCTCGCTGAAGACCATCCGCCAGGCCAGCCCCATGGCCAATTCTTTGGGCCGGGCCTGTTTCCATCCCTGCGAGAACAACTGCCGCCGCGCCAATGTGGAAAAATCGCTGGCCATCTGCAAGCTCAAAAGATTCGCCTGGGACTGGGAAGACCAGCACGATGTGCAGCCGCCCGCCAACCCGAACATGCATGCCCGCCAGGAGAAAGTGGCCGTCATCGGCGGCGGGCCCGCCGGGATATCATGCGCCTACTATCTGGCGCTGCACGGTTACAGGGTCACGGTTTTCGAGAAGCTCAAAGGGGCGGGGGGGGCGGTGTTCACCGGCATCCCGCAATATCGCGTGCCCAACGAGATCCTGGAGCGCGAATGGCGATATGTGGAAAGCCTGGGCGTGGAATTCAAATTCGGCGTCCAGTTCGGGAAGGATGAGACTTTCAAGAGCCTTCGGGGGCAGGGATACAAGGCGTTTTTCCTGGGCACCGGTGGCGATCTTTCCAAATCCATGGGGGTCGAGGGGGAGGATAAGGGTTATGAAGGCTTCTATCCCGGCATAGAGATCCTGCGCAAGATAAAACTGAAGGAAGAGGATATCCCCAAGCGCAAGCACGCGCTGGTGGTGGGGGGGGGCAACACCGCCATGGACTGCGCCCGAACCTTCCGCAGGCTGGGGAGCAAGGTCACCGTGGTGTATCGCCGCACCGCCAAGGAGTTGCCTTGCGACCCGCATGAATACGCCGAGTCGCTGGACGAAGGGGTGGAGTATATGTTCCTGGAGGCGCCCACCAAAATCATCTCCAAGGATGGCAAGGTGGTGGGGCTGGAGAGCCGGAAAATGGAACTGGGAGAGCCGGACGCCTCCGGCCGCAGAAGGCCCGTGCCGGTGGAAGGCTCGGAGCATGTCATCGAGTGCGACTGCATCATGTCCGCCATCGGGCAGGATTGCGATATCTTCTATCTGAAAGAGGATCCGAATATAAAGATCACCAAGTGGGACAACCCGGTGGTGGACGAACAGACCCTGCAAAGCCAGGAGGTGAAGGATGTCTTCGCCGGGGGGGATTGCATGACAGGCCCCGCCACCCTGGTGGACGCCGTGGGTCAGGCCCGGCTGGCGGCCCAGAGCATCCACCAGTTCCTGCGGGGCGAGGAGGTGCGTCTTTCCGATGAGCAGATCATGGAAAAAGTGATCCGGAAGATCGGCGCCTACGATAAGAAAGAAGTGATCCCCAACTATCCGAAAGGATGGGAGCGACAGCCCATGCCAATCTGCGATCCGGATCTGAAACAGAACAGCTTTACGGAAGTGGAGCTGGGATACACCCAGACCCAGGCCATGGAAGAGGCGTCGCGCTGCATGAGGTGCTACATCGTGGGGATGGCCTGTGTGACCAACGGGGCGGGGAGCTGACCATGACTAATCCTGCAGCGACCACAGAAAAGAGCGCCACGGTGAAGCTGGTTCTCGATGGCAAAAACGTGGAAGCCCGCAAAGGGGAAACCATCCTGGAAGTGGCCACTGCCAACGGAGTGCATATCCCCACCCTGTGCTACATGAAGAAACTGAACCCCATCGGCTCCTGTCGGGTCTGCTCCGTGGAAGTGGAGGGGAACTCCGGCCCGGTGATGAGCTGCGTCACCCCCGTGGTGGATGGGATGCAGGTGCGCACCGACACCGATCTGATAAAAAGATATCGCCAGCAGATGATCCGTTTCATCCTGGTGAACCACCCGCTGGACTGCCCGGTGTGCGAGCGGAGCGGAGAATGCTCCCTGCAGAACCGCACCATGGAATTCAATGTGGCGGACCAGCTGTTCTTTACCACCGATCATGAAAGAGAGAAGGTGGTGGACTGGGGCGTTATCCGCTATGACCGTAATCTGTGCGTCATGTGCGAGCGCTGCGTGCGTGTGTGCCATGAGATCCAGGGGGTCTCCGCCTACAGGATAGATGGAACCGGAATCAAGGCCAAGATAAACACCCAGGATGGCTCGCCGCTGGATTGCGATTTCTGCGGCCAGTGTGTCGCGGTCTGCCCCGTGGGGGCGTTAAACTCCGGAGTGGTGCTCCCGGCGCGAAGCTGGGAAGTGCAGCGAACCCGCTCCATCTGCTCCCATTGCGCGGTGGGCTGCGCCCTGTCTGTGGAGACGAAAACGAATATGGTCGCCCGCATATCCTCCGTGGACGGGGTGGGGGTGAACGATGGAAACCTCTGCTCCAGGGGCAGGTTCGGCGTGCAGGCATACCAGAGCAAAGGTCGGCTGGCCGCTCCGGAATCCCGCTTCAATGGTGAATCGAGGACATTGTCATGGGACGCTGCCCTGGACGAGACGGCGAACAGGCTCAAGGCGATAGTGGAGAAACATGGCCCGGACAGCGTGGCGGTGATCGCCGGGGAGCGGCTGACCAACGAGGACGCCTATATCCTGCAGAAGGTTTTCCGCGCCGGACTGGCGGCCAACCGGATAGACACCCTGTCCAACATCCGCAACCGCAAACTCAACAGCGGCCTGTTTGGCGCATATGGCGCGTCGGCGCCTCTGGTTCCATACTCCACCATGGAAAAAGCCGGTTGTTTCCTTTCCTTCGGCTGCGACATGGAAAAGGAAAATCCGGTGATCGCCAATATGGCCCGGGTGGTGATGCGCGACAAGGGGACTGGCCTGTATATCGCCAACTCCCGGAATGTGGGCTTCATGCCGGACCCCAAGGCCCGGATCAGATACGAATACGGCGCCGAGGTGGAGCTGGCGGCGAAGCTGGCGGACCCGGCCTCGGCCAAAGACGCGGTGGCGGATATGGCTCGGGCGCTGGTGGGCCACGGATCGCCCCTGATATTCATCGGCAAGGAAATACACGACCATCCCAACTCGGAGAACATCATGGCGGCGCTGACGGCGCTGGCCTCCAAATTGAATGGATGGACGCTTCTGTATCGCGAATACGCCAACACCCAGGGGACCAACGACATGGGGCTCTCCCCCGCCAACTTCCCCGGTTACGCCCGGGTGGACGACAAGGAGGCGGTGGCCCATTTCGAATCCAAATGGGGCCTGGAGCTCGATCCGCTGTTTGTGCGGGAGGAGGATATATTCGCCGATCTGGAGTCTGGCAAGATCAAGGGACTGCTGGTGGCGGGGGCGGACCCGGCCACGCATTTCCCCAACGGCGGGGCGGCCCTGGCGGCGATGGCCAAAGCGGAGTTTCTGGCGGTGGTGGATTCCTTCCGGACACCCACCACCGAGATAGCCCATCTGATCCTCCCCTCCTGTGTGAGCGTGGAAAAAGATGGGACCTATACGAACAACGAAGGAAGAGCCCAGGCTTTTTCCAGGGCGGTGACTCCCACGACAGACTCCAGGCCGGAATGGCGGATATTCCAGGAACTGGGCCAGCGCTTCGGGCTGGTGCGCACCTATTCCGCCACCGCCAAAATCACAGAAGAGATCGCCGACGCCGTGAAGGCGTATGAAGGATTCACCATGGCCCGGCTTGCCGGAGAGGGTGGCCTGGCGGCATACCCTGGCGCCGCGCCATCCGGTTTCAAGTTCGACAAGGCCCACACCAAAGATATAAGAACGAAGGAATACCCCATGCTCCTGCTGACGGGCAATTCCCTTTTCCATCTCGACTCGCTCTCCCGGGCCAGCGACGCGCTGAACGGGATCGAGCCCCATGCGCTGGTGGAGATCAGCGCCGAGGACGCCAAAGAAGCCGGGATAATCGACGGCGCCGAGGTGGCTGTGGAGTCCGCGCTGGGCTCGGTGATGGCGGTGGCCAGGGTGGATGGGCGCAGCCCCAGGGGGGTGGCCTATATGGTGAAAGGTTTCGAGAACGCTCCGGCCTTGAGGCTGGTGGAGCGCGGACAGGGCGCCGCCGCGGCCCGGATAAGGAAGGCTTGACATGCTTTATATCCAGGAAGATGCTAGACTTTGCCCTGGGCGGCATGACGCGCCGAATTACCGGGGGGTGATAGGAAAATGAACCAGTATATCCCTGTACTGCTGATGTTCGCAGCGGGCGCCGGCGTGGCGGTGGCCATGCTGGGTCTTTCGGAGCTGCTGGGGCCCAAGCTTCGGTTCCGGGAGAAGATGGAGCCTTTCGAATGCGGCGAGAACCAGGTGGTTTCGCCAAAAAGAAGATTTTCCGTCAGGTTCTACCTGATCGCCATGATGTTTATCATTTTCGATATTGAGGCTGTGTTCCTGTTCCCCTGGGCGGTGGTTTTCCAGTCTTTGGGGCTTTTCGGCTTCGTGGAGATGATGATCTTCATCCTGGTGCTGGCGGTGGGGCTTGTTTATGTGTGGAAGAAAGGAGCGCTGGAATGGGAGTGAACGACTTGACGCCGACAGGCCAGCGGGAAGACGAGGTCACGCCGGGCGAGGTGGCGGCGCTTTCCGATTCCGTGATCATCACCCAGCTTAGCAAGCTGGTGAGCTGGGGGCGCCAATACAGTTTCTTCCTGTACCCGTTCGTCACGGCCTGCTGCGGCATGGAGTTCATGAGCGTGGCCGGCCCCCGATATGATATTGACCGTTTCGGCGCGGCCCTGCCCCGGTTCTCCCCCCGGCAGGCGGACCTTTTGATGGTGGTGGGGACGATCAGCCACAAGCAGGCGCCGATACTGGTGAAGGTATACAACCAGATGGCCGAACCCAAATGGGTGTTCGCCTATGGCAGCTGCACGGTTTCCGGCGGGATGTATAACAACTACGCCACGGTGCAGGGGATAGATACGCTGGTGCCGGTGGATGTGTATGTGCCCGGTTGCCCGCCTAGGCCGGAGATGGTGCTCGACGGGCTGATCATGCTGCAGGAGAAGGTGATGCGGGAGCCGGAGATCAACATGACCCGAGGAATGTCCCCGCTGGGCGAGGCGGACGACAGGAAGATCATACCCTGAAGGGGCGGTGGAATATGAGCGAAGAGAAAAATAGCGGACAAGGCGGCGTCTCCGACGTCATGGCCAGGGCCAAGGCGGTGCTGGGGCCGATGGGAGTGCTGATCCACACCCACTGCCAGCACGGGGACGACACCCTGGTGGTCCAGGCGGAGGATATCCTCAAGGTGATGGAGTTTTTGCGGGAGGACAAGAGCCTGCGGTTCGATATGATGATGGATCTGACGGCGGTGGATTACCTGGGGGCGGAAGAAATGCATCCCTACCTCAAGCCGATGAAAGCGCGTTTCGAGGTGGTGTACCATCTTTATTCTATTGAAAAAAACCACCGCATCCGGGTCAAGGTTCCTTTGACGGAGGAGAGCCCGTTTGTGGACTCCATAACGGGAATCTGGGTGGGGGCGGACTGGTTTGAGCGGGAAGCGTGGGACCTGTACGGCGTGGTGTTCCGCGGCCATCCGAACCTGAAAAGAATATTGCTGTATGAGGAGTTTGAAGGTCATCCTCTGCGCAAGGATTATGGAAAGATGAAACGCCAGCCCCTGATCGGGCCGGTGAACTAGGCGAAGGGCATGAGGGAAGAGGACAAGGAAAGAGGCTACGACTTTCATAAGGCGAGCCACACCGAGACCATGACCATCAACATGGGGCCGAGCCATCCGGCCACTCATGGCACGGTGAAGTTTTTCCTGACCCTGGACGGGGAGACCATCGAGGATATCGATGTGGAGATCGGCTATCTGCACCGCGCTTTTGAAAAGGAGTGCGAGGCGCAGAAGTGGAACGGTGTCTTCCCATACACCGACCGGCTCGACTATACGGCCAGCGTGCTCAACAACGTGGGCTACGCCATGGCGGCGGAGAAGCTGATCGGGATCGAGGTCCCGGAGCGATGCAAGTACCTGCGGACCATGATCAGCGAAATGGCCCGGATGAGCGGACATTACACCAACGTGGGGGCGGGGGCCCTGGAGCTGGGGGCGCTGACGGCCTTCATATATTTCATCGAGGCCCGGGAGCTTCTGTGGGATCTGATCGAGTCGATCTGCGGCGCGCGGCTGACCCACAACTATGTGCGCATCGGCGGGCTGACCAACGACCTGCCGGACGGTTTCCGGGAGAATGTGAAACGGGTGTTCGCCAAGAACAGGAAGCTGTGGGACGATTTTGACATCATGCTCACCAAGAACCGAATCTTCCTGGACCGGATGCGCGACACCGGGGGAATATCGCAAAAAGACGCCATAGCGTGGGGCTTCACCGGCCCATGCCTGCGGGCCGCCGGGGTGCCCTATGACGTGCGCCGGGCCCAGCCTTATCTTATGTACGACAGGATGAACTTCGATATCCCCGTGGGCTCCACCGGCGACAACTTCGACCGGTACCTGGTGCGGATGGAGGAGATAAAGCAGTCGATGAGCATCGTGGAGCAGTGCCTGGAGCAGATGCCGGAAGGGCCGATCAACGTGGACGACGCCCGGTGGCGCATGCCGTCCAAGGACGATTCCTCCACAAAGATGGAGCCGTTGATTTTCCATTTCAAGCAGATAATCGAGGGGCAGTCCATCCCCGCGGGGGAGGCGTATCAGGCTGTGGAAGGCGCCAATGGGGAATTGGGCTTCTATCTGGTGTCCAACGGCGGCGGAAAGCCCTGGAAATGCCGCGTGCGGCCCCCAAGTTTCGCCCTCACCTCGGCCCTGCCTCTTCTGGTGAAGGGATCGATGTTGGCGGACCTGATCCCGACTTTCGATATGATTAACCTTATCGGGGGGGAGTGCGACCGTTGATGGATAGCATTGTGTCCCTGATTACACAGCCGCTGGTGCTGGAGCTGCTGATCACCCTGGTCAAGATCGGCTTCATCCTCGGCCTGACCATCGGCTTTTTCGCGCCGATGCTGGCGTGGGTGGAGCGCAAACAGTCCGCCATCATGCAGGACCGGGTCGGGGCAAACCGCGCCGGGGTGTTCGGCATCACGGTGATCGGGCTTCTGCACTCACTGGCGGACGCCATAAAGCTGATATTCAAAGAGGACTTCATACCCCGGGGCGCGGAGCGGGGGCTGCACACGCTGGCGCCCGTCATAGCGATCATCCCGTCGCTGGTGGTGTTCGCTGTGATTCCTTTCGGTGGGCAGTACACCCTGTGGGGCCACGAGGTGAACCTGGTGATTGCCGACCTGGACGTGGGTCTTTTGTATGTGTTCGCCATCGGCAGCCTGGCCACCTACGGGGTGGTTATCGCCGGATGGTCTTCCAACAACAACTGGTCGCTGTTGGGCGGGCTTCGGGCGTCGGCCCAGATGTTTTCCTACGAGGTGACCATGGGGCTGACGGTGATCGGGCTGGTCATGTTCTACCAGTCGCTGAGCCTGGTGGATATCGTGGCCAAGCAGGAGAACTTCTGGCACTGGGGAATCATCTGGCATTTCCCGGCGTTCGTGCTGTTTCTCGGTTGCGCCGTGGCGGAAAACAAACGGGTCCCCTTCGACGCGCCGGAGGCGGAAGCGGAGCTGGTGGCCGGGTACTTCACCGAATATTCCGGCATGAAGTTCGTGATGTTCTGGACGGCGGAATTTCTGGAGATGGTGAGCATCTCCGGTATGTGCGTGGCCCTGTTCCTGGGTGGGCATCACATTCCATTCGTGACGCAGAAATTCCTGCTCACCGCCTTTGGGGACCTGCTGGGGCAGGACATCGGCGCGGTGGTGGTGATGCTGATCGGGGTTGGAGTGTTCATCACCAAGCTTGTGATCCTGCTGGTTTTGCAGATGACTATCCGCTGGACCATGCCGCGATTTCGATATGACCAGATCATGAAACTGGGGTGGAAGATGATCCTTCCCCTGTCGCTGTGCTGGATATTCCTGGTGGGCGTGGGGATACTCACCGGCGTGATGCCGAGGCCGTGAGGAGAGAAGATGGCCATTAATATAAAAAAAGTCGACCGGAACGTGAGCATGACGTTCCTGGAGCGGATGTATATTCCATACATGCTCCACGGGATGTGGGTGGCCATCAGACACGCCGCCATCAACATGCTCGGGTTTTTCGAAGAGATACTGGCGGGGAAAAGCAAGCGCCAGGTGATGACGCTGTTCTATCCGGAGGAATACCCGGATATCCCGCCGGCCTATCGGGGCAAGCCGACGCTGGTGCGCCGGGATGACGGGCTGGAGGCTTGTGTGGCCTGCGGGCTGTGCGAGGCGGCCTGCCCTCCCTTATGCATATCGATCATAGGCGGGGAGCGGGAGAACGGGGAGCGCTATCCGGTGACTTATACGCTGGACGGAACCCGGTGCATCTACTGCGGATTCTGCGAGGAAGTCTGCCCGAAAGAGGCCATAGTGATGAGCGACAGGTTCCAGGGGTTGTGCGAGTATGACCGGGAGAAGATGATCTACGACAAGGAGTCGCTCCTGGTCCCCCGGGAAAAGCTGCAAAAGAGGCTGGATACCATACGAAACAAGTATTTTTCAGAGAAAAGGTACAGGTAAGGCTATGGAGATGGCGATATTCTTGGTGATGGGCGCGCTGTCCGTGGGCTTTAGCCTGGTCATGATCCTGGCCCGCAAGCCCGTGACCTCGGCCATGAGCCTGGTGGCGGTGATGTTCTGTCTGGCGGTGCTTTTCGCCCTGCAGAGCGCCCACCTGATCGCCATATTGCAGATTCTGGTATACGCCGGGGCGATCATGGTGCTGTTCCTGTTCGTGATAATGCTGCTGAACCTGCGGGAGAAGGAAGGGGAGGAATCCCACACCAAGGGATACGGGCAGATTTTTGGCGGGGCGATAGCCTTCACCATCCTGATTGTGGCGGTGGGGTCGACCAGCATGTCCGGCAGCCCCGCGGGGCTGTCCAGCGACCGGTTCGGCACCACGGCGGAAGTGGGAAAGATTCTTTTTACCAAATATATTCTTCCCTTCGAGATAACGTCGGTGCTGCTTCTGGCGGCGCTGGTGGGGGCTGTGGCCCTGGTCAAGTTGAGGATGAGGTAGACGCGCCATGATGATGAATAACTACCTGATGCTCTCCGCGGCGCTTTTTGTCATCGGCGCGGTGGGAGTGATGATCCGAAGAAATGTGATCGTGGTGATGATGTGCATAGAGCTTATGCTCAACGCCGCCAACCTGAGCTTCATCACCTTCGCCAATTACCGGCACGATATGACCGGGCACGCCTTCGTGTTCATGGTCATCGCGGTGGCGGCGGCGGAGGCGGCGGTGGGGCTGGCGGTGGTGCTGGCCATGTTCCGAAACCGGGAGACGGTGGACGTGGACGAAATGAACTCCATGAAAGGATAGGGGGCGAAATAAGCCATGGGACTGGATAACATCTGGTGGGTTCCGATATTGCCGCTCATAGGCGCGTTGATGAACGGGCTTTTTGGGTATCGGATGGGGAAGGTGTGGACCACCTTCTGGGCGCTGGGAACCACCGGCCTTTCCTTCGCCATCGCCTTGCTGGCTTTCGGAAATCTGGTGGCCATGCCGGCGTCGGAGCGGGTCTTCGAAAAAGTTCTCTTCACCTGGGTCCAGGCCGGGAGTTTCACCGCGGAGGCGGGCATCCAGATCGATCCCCTCTCCGGGCTTTTCATGCTGATCGTCACGGGGGTCGGGTTCCTAATCCACGTATACTCCGTGGGATACATGGGGGAGGAGGACGCGTACCCCAGGTACTTTAGCTACCTGAACCTTTTCATGTTCTCCATGCTGCTTCTGGTGATGGGGAACAACTTCCTGCTGATGTTCATCGGCTGGGAGGGGGTGGGGCTGTGCTCATACCTTCTCATCGGCTATTACTATAAAAAGGATTCCGCCGCCGACGCGGGGAAGAAGGCTTTCATCATGAACCGGATCGGGGACTTCGGGTTCCTGCTGGGGATCATGTGGATCTTCTGGACCCTCGGCTCTATAGACTACACCACGGTGTTCGCCGCCGCGCCTCACTCCGAGGAGCTTATGCGCCACACCCGATGGGGCGGGCTGACAGTGGTGACCCTCATCACGCTGTTCCTCTTTGTGGGGGCCACAGGCAAATCCGCCCAGATTCCGCTGTATACATGGCTGCCGGACGCCATGGAAGGCCCGACGCCGGTCTCCGCGCTCATCCATGCGGCCACCATGGTCACTGCGGGTGTGTATATGGTGGCGCGCTGCAACGTGCTGTTCAACATGGCGCCTGTCACGATGGTTGTGGTGGCGGCGGTGGGGGCCCTGACGGCCATATTCGCGGCCACCATGGGTCTGTTCCAGAACGACATCAAACGGGTGCTGGCCTATTCCACGGTCTCGCAGCTGGGCTACATGTTCCTGGCCTGCGGGGTGGGCGCCTACGTGGCGGCCGTGTTCCATGTGATGACCCATGCGTTCTTCAAGGCCTGCCTCTTCCTTGGTTCCGGATCTGTGATCCACGGCATGAGCGGGGAACAGGACATGCGCCAGATGGGGGGGCTGAAGGAGAAGATGCCCCACACCCACTTGACCTTCCTTATATCAACGCTGGCGATAGCAGGTATCCCGATATTCGCGGGGTTCTTTTCCAAGGACGAGATCCTGCTGAGCGCCTTTATGGGCCACACCCCGGGGCATATCTTCTATTGGCTGCTGGCCACCATCGCGGCCTTTGTGACAGCCTTCTATATGTTCCGGCTTTATTACATGACCTTCACCGGCGAGCTTCGCGCCGAGGATCATCATGTGCGCGACCATGTGCACGAGTCGCCGTTCGTGATGACGATTCCTCTTATGATCCTGGCTTTTCTGGCCACTGTCGGTGGATTCCTGGGATTGCCCACCGCTCTGGTGCATTTGCCCCACGTTCTTTCCGATTTCCTGGCGCCGGTGCTCAATCCTGTCGCCGCGGGCGCCCATGGCGAGGTGGCGGAGGGCGGACATCATGTGAGCTGGCAGATGGAGCTGGGATTCATGGCATTTTCCGTGGCTGTGGCCACTTTGGGAATATTCACCGCCCGCTACTTCTATAAGGTAAAGCCGGAGGCGGCGGAGGAACTGGCCAGGAAGGAAGGCCTTGTTCATACCATATACGTTACCGTCCAGAACAAGTATTACGTGGACGAGATATACGACTACTTGTTCACCAACCCGATCGTGGTGTTTTCCAGGAAAGCGCTGTGGAAGTTCTTCGACGTGAAGATCGTGGACGGGACGGTGAATGGAGTCGCCAACTGGACCATGGGGATCAGTGGGGTTTTCCGCCAGACAGAGACCGGACGAGTGCGAAACTACGCCACGGTCATGGCGGCTGGCTGTTTGGTCCTGATATGGGCCTGGATAATGTACTTGTGAGCGGGGAATAGGGATGGACGCGCCGATACTATCGATCATCATTTTTCTCCCGATGGCCGGGGTTTTGCTCCTGTTGCTTATCGACAGGCAAAACGAAGGGCTGATAAAGGGAGTGACGCTGGCGGTGACCATTGTGGACCTGCTCGTCTCGCTGCCTCTATATTTCATGTTCCAGAACAGCCACGAGATGCAGTTCGTGGAGAAGAAGGCCTGGATTCCCACCTTCAACGCGTATTACAGCCTGGGGATAGATGGCATATCGCTGTTCATGATCCTGCTGACAACGTTGACCATGGTTATCTGCGCCGCCAGCATCTGGAAAGCCATCGACAAATACGTCAAGGAGTTCTGCATATCCCTGCTCTTTCTGGGCACCGGCATGCTGGGGACTTTTTGCGCCCTGGACTTTTTGCTCTTCTATGTCTTCTGGGAGCTGATGCTCATCCCGATGTACTTTATCATCGGCGTTTGGGGCGGGGCCCGCAGGATATACGCGGCGGTGAAGTTTTTCCTGT
>JAOUPQ010000254.1 GCA_029879765.1 Nitrospinota bacterium
GCCCAGGGGGTCGGCCTGCACGTCATGCCCGTCCACGAACATCTGGCCGCTGGTGGGGATCAATAGCCCGGCCAGCATCTTCATGGTGGTGGTCTTCCCCGCGCCGTTGGGGCCCAGCAGGCCGAACACCTCGCCGGCCCGGACCTCCAGGCTCAGGTTGTCCACGGCCACTGTGCGGCCATATACCTTGGTGACGTTTTCAATCTTGATCATGGAACCATATTACTTCAAATCAAGGCCGATGTGTATATCGTCGTCATGGCTAAAAATATACCTCCATAGCCTCTTGAGCAATCCCGGAGGATTCGCGGCCCGGATCGCCTGTTCTCTATCTTCACGGTAATATGAATATCTAACGTATGGAGGATCAATCTGGCTGTGTGAAACCCCAAACCAATCGGCGTGGTGACCACTGACGGCTATGTACGATAAACCTTCAAATACCGCTATCTCCTTATCCGGGTCCATGCCTCTTATATTGGGAATTATTTTCCGTATTTCCTTCGTCCAATCAGAGGAGTACTCTTCCGCAGGCAAGTAAGGCTTCCCAGCGGGTATGGTATCTAAAAATGAACGGATGATATTGATGATCTTCTTGTATTTTTTCCTTCCAATTTCATTTTTCAGTTTCTCCAACACCGCTACTATCTTGAAATATGGTGTTACTTTCTCCCCCCGTTAGTTAATTAACGTCATTGGTAGTCCTCCCATTACCAATTGTCGCAATTGCTTTGGTATCGCACAATGAAAAAAAGAAAAGCCGGACCGGCTGAGGGGTAGTGGTGGGTCGGTCCGGCTTCTTCGGCCGACATTCATGGGGGGGAACTGCCGGCCTTAATAGCTCTCTTAATTAATATCGATCTTTTTGGGCTTGGCCTGCTCGGTTTTTTTCACAGTCACCTCCAGCACGCCATCGCGAAAGTTGGCGCCCACATTATCCTGATCGATATCGGTGAACTTGAGTGACCTGGCGAAGCTTCCATAGCGTCGCTCCACTCTGTAGCATTTCTCCTCCTTATGCTCTTCCTTCACGGTCTTCTCGCCGCTGATGGTCAGCACGCCGTTCTCCAGTTCGATCTTGATATCATCCTTGGAGACACCAGGCGCCTCCAGCCGAACTTTATATTCGGTT
The DNA here is from genome assembly GCA_029879765.1 of Nitrospinota bacterium. Lineage (GTDB taxonomy): Bacteria > Nitrospinota_A > UBA7883 > UBA7883 > UBA7883 > JAOUMU01. Next base: position 1,133 of record JAOUPQ010000254.1, read on the forward strand.
TCGGTTTCGCTCACGTCCATGGCGGGAATCCACCGATCCCGCGCGGTTAGCCCCTCCTCGCTCCACAGGTCGTTGAAAAGCTCCGGGAACCTGAAAGGGGCGAACTCGGGAAACGCTTTGTGTCCTCTATCTCTTTTTGTCAGCAACATGGCTCAATCCTCCTATTGGTTATTAATTATCACCTTTTCGGCATCCGTATTATTCTTACCATCTCTTGGTTAGGATATAAAACGAGAAATCGGCCCCGTCAAGGCGATATTTTGATTTTTTGTTTGACTGAAAGTATTTGGAGTTATATTATATTTAATTAACACTAATTTGCATCTAATTAACGCAAAAATGGCAGCCCCTGATCTGCAATACAACGACGCATACTGGGAAACCCTTGTGGAGGTGTACAAGGAGCAGTTGCGGGAGAATCCACGAAGCTACGCCTATGTCCCTTTGGCGGACGCATTGGTCTATCTGGGACGGATCAACGAGGCCATCGAGGCGTTAAGCTGGGGCCTTACCCATCTGCCGGAAAGCCGCGCCGCCAAGGTGATGCTGGCCCAGCTTCTGTATGACATCGGGGACCTGGCGGGCTCCCGGCTGCTGCTGGAGGATGTGGTGGCCCAATGGCCCGATGATCTGGAGGCGGCCTCTTTGCTGTGTGTCATATACGAGTCGGAAGGGGATTGGGAGTCCGCCCGGGTGTTGGCTCTGTCGCTGCTCGAGTTCTATCCTCTCTCCATCCCTGCGAGAAAGATGGTGGAGTATTACAGCTCTGCCGAAGGCCCCAGGGGAAAGGTGGCGCCCACGGCCATGCCATCCACCGGGGAGACAGCGCCTTCCTCTTCGATGCGATACGACGTTTCCGAAAGGGAACAGGAACCGGCGGAAGAGCCACAAGAAAAGCAAAACGCCCTGGGGGTTTTGGAAATGATGCTGCAAAATATCGGAAATATAAAGGCGGAAGAGGAGAAAGAGAATGGCTGACATAGCGGTGATACACGGACCCAACCTGAACATGCTGGGGAAAAGGGAGCCGGAGATATACGGGGCCATGGAATTTGATCAGCTCAACGAAGCGATCCGCCGCATGGGGGAGCAGCTGGGCCATAATGTGCAGATATTCCAGAGCAACCATGAAGGCGCCATTGTCGATTATATCCAGGGCCTTTCCGGCAAATCCAACGCCATCGTCATAAATCCGGGCGCTTTCACCCACACCAGCATCGCCATCCGGGACGCGTTGCTGGCGGTGGGGATTCCCGTGATCGAGGTCCATATGTCCAACATCCACAAGCGGGAAAAGTTTCGGACCAAGTCATATATATGCGACATCGCCCTGGGCTCCATAATTGGATTCGGCGCGCAGAGCTATCTGCTGGCGCTGGCGGCGTTGTCTGGAGTGTTGGGCGGCCAGAAACAATGATTCTGCATGATCCGCGAAAAGCGGCGCCCTATATGGAGAAAAGAAGGGTGGAAACCATCCGCCGGGCGGATTGGGCGTCATACGACGCGTTGATGGTGACCAACCTGAAAAACGTCCGCTATCTCACCGGGTTTTCCGGTACTGCGGGGGTGGTGGCGTTGACCCAGTCCGAGGCGTGGCTGATCACCGATTTTCGCTACACCACCCAGGCTTCGGAACAGGTGATCGGTGTCAAGGTCGAAGAGGCAAAAGACCTCCTCGCCGCCATGGGAGCGATCGCCTCCCGGATGGGGATGAAGCGGATAGGATTCGAGGCGGATCATGTGACCGTGTCCAACCTGCAGGAGATGGAGAAGAAGATGGAGGGGGCGCAATTGGTCCCCACTTCGGCAGTGGTGGAGGCCGCCCGTCTGGTCAAGGACGAGGCGGAGATGGAGGCGATGGACCGGCTGGTGGATTTGCTGGAGGAATCGATGGGATATGCCCGGTCGCTGATGCGACCTGGAGCGCTGGAGAGGGATATTGCCATAGAGCTGGAGACCGCCATGCGCAAAAGGGGCGCCGATGGCTCCGCCTTCGAGATGATTGTGGCCAGTGGCGCCCGGGGAGCCCTGCCCCATGGGGTGGCCTCGGCCAAGGCGGTGGAAGAAGGAGAGGCGGTGACCCTGGACTGGGGAGCGCGGGGGTGGGGATATCATTCGGACAACACCAGGACTTTCCTGCAGCGAGGGGTGAGCGACAAGATAAAGGAAATATACAAGGTGACCCTGGAGGCCAACGAGGCGGCCATAGAGGCGGTGCGGCCGGGAGTCTCCCTGGCGCAGGTGGATCATGTGGCCCGGTCGCTAATCACCCGGGCGGGGTATGGCGAATACTTCGGCCACGGCACGGGACATGGAGTGGGACTGGATATCCATGAGGCGCCCAAGGTCTCCTCCGCTTCCCAGGAAGAGGCGCGGCCGGGGATGGTTTTCACCATAGAACCGGGGATATACCTGCCCGGACAGGGAGGAGTGCGGATCGAGGACATGATATTTGTGACGGAAAAAGGATGCCGGGTGATGAGCCAGCGGATTGATAAGTCCATGGAAAGCATGATGTTGGATTAATTATTCGAACCTGGGCGATCCTGGAGGTGTGATAATGGTTCCAGAAGAGTAAAATGGAATATTTAAGATCAACGATCCTATGATAAAATGTTGAACAATAAGGCGAGTCTGGTCGTTTTGGCGTATAAAGAGGTGGAGGTGTAGATTTGTCTCTGGAAAATCGACGTGAAATACTCGATACCATAGAGGAAATTTTTCCGCTTATCGAGCAGATCAAGGTCGACAATACCGACATCAAGGCTATTTCCGATGTGGTATTGGCGTTGGAGAAAATTACGCCCGATCTGCAGGAGAACCTCCCTGACTTTCTTTCCGAAATCCCCGCCTGTCTGTCCAAGCTATTCGAAAAGTTTCTGCTGGAACCGGTGGAAAACACCGAAGCCGGGCTGAAGCTGACCTCCGAAGGGCTTCTGGTTGTCCAAGAGGCCATCGAAAGCGGGGAAACAGCGCCATTCCAGGACCGGGCGGAAAACGCCCTGCTCAAGCTCAACGCCGGATTCAAAATCCTCTCCCCGGCTATTGCGGATATGGTGTTCTCCAAAGATGACGTGGACAAGCTGGGAACCACCGACACACCGGAGGAACAGATCATATCCGCCGCCGACGAGGTTCTTTCTCTGCTGGGGCTTGGGACAACCCCAGAGCCCAAGGCCAAACGCTGGGATAAACAGACCGAGGCGGAGGCCATTTTCTCTGAAGCTCTCAACTCTGCAAACAAGGGGGAAACGGGGGAAATGCCGGATAAAGACAAAGAGGAAAAAGAGCCCGC
>JAOUPQ010000255.1 GCA_029879765.1 Nitrospinota bacterium
CCACCGCCATACTAGTGGACAGTTATTTTGACAATGAAAACACCAATATTGAATCGAACCAGAGCCAGATCAAGGTTAACCTGGCCGTGTTCTATGAACAGGGAAGCGTGCCGAATCCTGGAATGGGGCTGGATGTGAAGCTGGTTTTGCCAAGATTCGAAAAGCGGCTTCATCTCATCATCAATGGTGATCCGGAAGAGTTGACCACCGGGGCGGACCAAACTATCAGAAATCCTTCCTCAATCCTCCCCAAGGCAGAAGATGTGCCAAAAACCGCGGCCCTTCGTTACTTTCTTATCGCAGTGGACAGAATGAGCCTGAGCCTGGATGGGGGCGCTGATGTGAAAGGGACCGATCCTTTACTTTTCCTCTCCTCGCGGTACAGGCTGAATATCGACCTGCATCCCACCAAGCTGCGATTCACACAATACGCCAAGTGGTACACAGACACAGGCTCCCAGCTTATCACTCGTTTTGAATGGGATCAGCTGCTCAACGACAGCTGGCTCATGCGCTCTTCGGCTGAAGGATCATGGTATGAGCAAAAAGAGGGGTATTTCTACTTTGGCCGCCTGGAGATGTATCACACCCTCAAGCGGAACAGTGTCATTTATTACAGTGGCACATTGTATCTGGCCACCATGCCGGAAAACCGCATCTCCAATATGGTGATCAAGGCGTTGCACCGACGCAATATCTGGAGGCCATGGTTTTTCATAGAAGGGGCGGTGCAGGCGTCCTGGCCGGAAGAGACTAGGTATACGGTGGTTCCTGCCGTTTCCCTGAACGTCCAGATTCTCTTTGGACGTTTTGAAGAAGGTTGACCAAAAGAAACCGACCAGAGGGAATCCGGTCAGTCCTCGATTTCCACTTTCACGACCTTGGAAGTATTTTTCTTGGGTATGGTCACAGTCAGAAGCCCGTCCTTGAGGTTGGCCTGCACTTTTCCCTCGTCCACCTGCTGATGAAGACGGAACACCCGCACAAATTTCCCCCCTGCCCGCTCCATACGGTGGTAGGAGAGGGATTGGGCTTCCGTGGATTTCCTCCGCTCTCCTGCCAGAGTCACCAGATCGCCTGCGACTTCCAGCACGATATCGTCCAGGCCGATCCCGGGCACCTCGGCTTTCAAGGTGAATCCGGAGGGAGTTTCGAAAAGGTCGCAAGGTGGTGTCCACATGGAAGGGACATTGGCTTCCATGCTCAACGCTTCCAGGGCGTCATCAAATAGCTTCCCCATTCCTTCACTTATAAGGAACATCTGGCTCGAAGATCCCCAACGTATTATGGACATGCAAACCTCTAAAGAAACCGGAAAAGGCTAAGAATTATAATAAATCAGCCCGGGGGAGGCCGCAAGCTTATTCGGCGGCTCCTCCCGGGCGTCATCATCTGGCATATCCGCGGCAGCGCCGCTTATTTCTTATCCTTATCCACATCCACGAACTCGGCGTCCACCACATCGTCCGCGGGCGGCGTCTGGCCCGGCGCATGGCCACTGGGGCCGCCTCCGGCCGATTCCGGCCCCCCCTGCCCTGGCTGGGCGGTCTGCTTGTAGATCTCCTCCGCCAGTTTGTGGCTTGCCGTTTGAAGTTTCTCCATGGCTTCCTTTATCTTGGCCGGATCATTGGACTCCAACGATTTTTTCGTCTCGTCGATGGCTGACTGGATCGCATTCCTGTCCTCTTCATTGAGTTTGGAGCCATGTTCTTTCAGGTTCTTTTCCGCCTGATAGACCAGCGCGTCTCCCTGGTTTCTGGCTTCGGCGCTCTCCTTGGCGCGTTTGTCATCCTCCTCGTGCTCCCGAGCTTCCTTCACCATCTTTTCGATATCAGCTTCCGACAAACCGGACGATCCTGTGATGGTGATCTTCTGCTCCTTCCCGGTTCCCTTGTCTTTGGCGGAGACATGGACGATGCCGTTGGCGTCGATATCGAAAGTGACCTCGATTTGCGGCATCCCCCTGGGGGCCGGTGGAATTCCTTCCAGATGGAACCTTCCCAGGGTCTTGTTGTCCCCTGCCATCTGCCGCTCACCTTGCATCACATGGATTTCCACCGATGTCTGGTTGTCCGCAGCAGTGGAAAACACTTCGCTCTTTTTTGTGGGTATGGTGGTGTTCCGCTCGATCAGACGGGTCATGACCCCGCCCAGGGTCTCGATCCCCAGGCTCAGCGGGGTGACGTCTAGCAACAGGATATCCTTCACTTCCCCAGCCAGCACCCCTGCCTGGATCGCCGCCCCGGCCGCCACCACTTCGTCAGGGTTCACTCCCTTATGAGGCTCCTTGCCGAAATAATCCTTGACCATCTGGTTTACCATGGGGATGCGGGTGGACCCACCCACCATGATCGCCTCATCCACCTGCGCCTGGGTCAGTCCGGCGTCCGACATGGCGTTTTTTACCGGCCCCAGGGTCTTTTTCACCAGATCCTCGATCATAGATTCGAACTTGGCCCGGGTAAGCTTAATTAAAAGGTGCTTCGGTCCGGAGGCGTCCGCCGTGAGGAAGGGGATGTTTATCTCCACCTCCGGCTGCAGGCTCAGTTCCTTTTTTGCCTTTTCCGCTTCATCCTTCAGCCTTTGCAGCGCCATCACATCCTTGCTCAGGTCGATCCCTTCCTGTTTCAGGAATTCGGCGATCAACCAGTCGATGATCAGGTGATCGAAGTTATCGCCACCCATATGGGTGTCTCCATTGGTGGATTTGACTTCCACCACATTGTCTCCCACTTCCAGGATGGATATATCGAAAGTTCCGCCGCCCAGGTCATACACAGCCACGGTCTCGTCCGCCTTCTTGTCCATGCCATAAGCCAGGGCCGCCGCCGTGGGCTCGTTTATTATCCGTTTCACATCCAGCCCGGCGATCATCCCCGCGTCTTTGGTGGCCTGGCGCTGGGCGTCGTTGAAATACGCTGGAACGGTGATCACCGCCTCGGTGACTTTTTCGCCCAGATAGGCTTCCGCGGCGCTTTTAAGCTTTTGCAGAATCATGGCAGAGATCTCTGGTGGGGTGTATTGTTTCCCGCGGATATCCAGGATGGCTTTGCCGTCCGGTCCCTGCTTCACCTTGTAGGGGACCATCTTCATCTCTTCGCTAACCTCTTCGAGCCGTCGGCCCATGAAGCGCTTGATGGAATAGACTGTGTTTTCCGAGTTCTTCACAGCCTGGTTTTTCGCCGACTGGCCGACCAGAATTGTGCCATCTTTAGTGAACGCCACAACTGAAGGAGTGGTTCTTGCCCCCTCCTGGTTGACTATTATTTTTGGCTCTCCTCCCTCCATCACGGCGACCACAGAGTTGGTCGTGCCGAGGTCGATGCCTATTATTTTTCCCATTGCTCCTCCTGGCTATATAAAATCAAACAGTTACTAGAATTTTTTGTTCAATCCCTATATAAGACCCCATATGGGGTTCGTCAAGCGCATGGAGGATCATTCTAAATTTTTTGTTTTTCCTGCCCAGCAAGGTGTACTATATCGGGATTGAATCGTGATGTTGAACCGTTATCGGGATGGATAGAAAAACTATGGAAATCAGCAGAGAAATAGAGCAGAAAATGATCCCTTTGAAGGTCATTTGGGGTTCCATCACCATGTCCGTCGTCGTGGCCGCCGGGTTCGGTTACTATTTCACATCCCAGGGAGTCATACCGGTCACCTTGGAGGGGCCTGTCGCGGAGATGGTAATTCTGGCCGCCGGAGTGATCTCTGTCTTCATTATCCTGGGCGGTTATAAAATCAGCGAAATGATATCCATCTCAGGAGATAACGATCAAAACGCCGGGGAGTCTATCGACCAACGAGCGCTTAACATTCTCCCCAGATACCTGCAAAGATGCGTGGCCCGCTGGGCGTTATTCGAGTCGGTAGGAATGATCGGGCTGGTGCTGATCCTTCTGGCCGGAATCGAGTATCTAAAATACTGCATGGTATTTTTTGCGATCTCCATCATATATCTGGTCAAGACCCGCCCCACGAGCCAGGAATTGAAGCAGTTGGCCGGGCGCAATACAGGCTTCTAATCCTTTTATCCCCGAGCGGGACGGAAAGGGATCATATCGGGGCTAATCCCCGGACTCGGCTTTCAGCTTCTCCAGGGCCTCCTCCTTCAAGGGAAGATTCCCGTTCAATCGTCTTTGAACCTGCTTGCGCTTCTTGCTGGAACTGCTTTTGGACAGAACGATGCTCTCTTCCATTGCCACTGTCCTCTTTATAAGCTCCAGAGCCGCCCGCAAGGAGCTGTCTCGTTCATTCTCCAGCTCCTTTATGATCATATTCTTAAACTCCAGGTCACTGGCGATGGCTGTTCTAACCTTCTCCAGCCTTTCGATGCTCATCTCCCCTTCGATTATTATATTGTCCCTTTTGATCTCCGCCTCCAGCATCCTTATGGCGG
>JAOUPQ010000047.1 GCA_029879765.1 Nitrospinota bacterium
GCACACCCGAGCTTTTCGCGCCTGCATATTCATGGCCATGGAATGGGCGGCCAGTTCCGCCACAGTGGCCCCATCCCCGGCGAACAGGGCGTCCTTGAAGTTATACCTGAAATATACACCCCCGAACACCGAGTCCTGCGCCGTGGTCTGCCCGGAGGTGGGCCATTCCACGTCCGCCCGGATATCCACCTTTGGATACAACCCGCTTTCCGACTTCTCCTTCGATATCATCGCCTGGGCCACCGCCAGCTCCATCTTTCTCAACTGAAAGTCCCGACTCCAGGCCCGATTCAGCCCTTCGGCCAATGAGATATCCACCTTGCCGGACAGCAATGGATTCTCCCCCCCGGATGCGCCCTCGCCAAACCCTGCCTCTTCGATGATGGCCTGCCCGATCCACAACCTGGAAGCGTCACCCGCCTCCCTGCGGGCGGAACATGAGCTTATGGCAGCAAAGACCACAAGAACCAGCAGAAGCAGTCCTCCCCGCCCCAGGGACCATCGGTTCACTGTGCGCATAGGATATCGAAGGACTTTCTGGCGATCACTTCCACCTTCCTGGCGAAGTCGCACCCCATGTTGTGATTCAGGGAGAGCCCGTCGGCAGGGGTGGCGGCAAGGCACCCCCCATGGCATGCAGGCGCCGCCGTACAGCTGACGCAGGAGGAGACCAGGGCGTCCGCCGCCATCCGGAAAGCGGCCATTTTCCCCCCATCCACTCCAAGGGATATGTCTCCCACAATCCACTGGTCGTTACCTATGAATTTTTCACATGGATAAAGCCTCCCTCGGGCGTCCATGGCCAAAGCGCCCACCCCGGCCCCGCAGGCGCCATTGGATCTTTCAAAGAAGAGAGTGAACCATATGTCGAAAAGAGATTTGGGGCCGCGATATTCGGAAAGAAACGAGGGCACGGACAGCTCCCCGGCCAGATCCATGGCCAGCCTTTCCAGTGAAGCCAGGTAGCCGGCGCGTCTGGATTCCCATCGCTCCATCTCCTGGCGCCCGGGATTGAACGGCGGCTCCGCCACCAGATCCATGAACACTCCCTGTCCTTTTTCGCGCCAGAACCGGGCCACCTCATACAGATCCACCCCATCGGCTATGACACTCTGCACGTTTATCGAAGGGGGATTGGGCATGGTTGACGTAATTTCCTTGTAACGCTCCCAATTGGCAATAGCGGCGTGGAACACTCCATCGCCGGATATGGTCATCCTGTTCGCGTCATTGATCATCGCCGGGCCATCCACACTGAACGTCAGGAAGATCCGTCGCCGGGCGAGAGCCTGGAGTTTTGCTTCATCCAGCAGCGTCCCATTGGTGGTCACCTCAAAAGTGGTTTTCACCCCGGCCGCCTCCGCCCGCTTTTGCATATGATCCACAGCGCCGATAAACCGGTCGAAATGCAAAAAGGTTTCTCCGCATCCGAAGGACAGGAATATGTTTCTTCCCGGATTGGCGCCGTCGAGGATCATGGAGACAAAATCGCTCCAAACATCCTCTGTCATCACCGCCGGGGGCTCCCCCATGGCGCCGTGGCCTGTGACGCAGTATCGGCATCTCAAGTTGCAGTCCTGGGAAAACGCCACATGCCAGGAGCCGATCCTTTCCACCATCCGTCTTGCAATGGCCCCACCGGCGGGCCTGGTTCTGGTTCTCATTTAACTCCCGCTCCCTCATGGATGATCCGCACAACCGCGTCGGCCACCGCCTGGGGCGGTATCGCTTCCATGCACACCTGCCGTTGGCATGCTTTCCTTCTGGGTGTGTCGGCGCAGGGGGGGCATGCCCCGGATGTGATATTGACGTTCGTCCGGTGGCCGAACACCGCCGGGTTGGACGCGCCGAACAGAGTGACCGCCGCAGTCCCCACCGCCGCGGCCAGATGCTGCGGAAATGAATCGACCGACAGCGCACAATCCACACGCCGGAGAACTTCCGCCAGCGCCCGCAGCCCAGGGGCGGATTCTATAATGTGGACCTGTTCAAGACCTGCAGCGCAACCTGCGGAGGATATAAAACGGACCCTCCCCCCCAGAAGACATTCAACCTCCTTCCAGTGACCCAGAGGATATTGTTTCTCCGGATAGTTGGATGAAGTGTTCACATATACCGTCGGTCGTGGATCATCGTCGATGAATAAAGCCTGGGCGAATCTTTCGTCCTCCTGTGTGGTAAATATCTCCATGGCCATTTCTTCGGCGCAAAGGTTGATCCCGGCCATGGTGGCTATCTGCTCGATGACCGGCCGCCCCACGGGGTTTGGGGCCATCACCGGCTCCACCGTCACATTGAGGGGGTTCTCCCCATCCTCGCTGTGAACATCAATATATGGCGCGAACAGGTCCGCGTCCGGCTCTTCCATGGCCCACATAAAAAGGTCGCTCCCCTGGCATGGAACCAGATGGTCCAGATGGGGATTGCGATCATATATCTGCATTGCGTTTGCCTGCACCGCCACAGTGATCCTCCCATGGCCGCCAGAGCGGCGCAGAGCGCGCAGAAACGGGGTCAGCAACAGACAGTCCCCCAGCCCGCCCGACGCGACGAAAACCAGGCGCCTCCCCTTTCCAGTCAGCTTTATCATCCTCCATCTCCCTCCAGCCGCCCGGAGGCCAGCCTCTCCGCCACCAGGCGCTCCGCCAGACATACGCCATGGCACACTCCGGTGTAGAACATTATGCACGCTCCACACTCAGGAAGGGAATGGGTGGACTGCAGAGACCGGACCAGGGCGTCGGCCTTCTTCCCCAGCGTGTCCCTGGAGGTTGAGTTGATAATCTCTCCCGTGGTTTTGGCCACACCGTTGCAAGGATAAACACTCAGGTCTGGATTGATGGTCAGGTTCTGGGTGTTGCCGGAATTGGCCACGGTGCAGCAGCTGTATATGGCGCCGGAGCGTATGGCCACCTGCAGGGTTTCCCGCGATACCAGACAGAGGGGGAATGGCTTGCTCTGATGAAGCGCCAGCCCCGCCCGATCCACGTCTTCCATAAAGCCTGTAAAAAGGGGATCGAAGCTGGCCCGGTCTGCAGTGGAGAAATCGAAATGGCTGTTGTCTCCATACGCGTTCCGGAAAGCGAAACCGTAGTTAAGCTGTCTTGCGCCCGCTTCCTTCGCCGCCTTTATCACCTTGCTCCATTCCATCGGTCCGCTTTCCCTGGTGAGGGTATATCGGAAAACCAGGGTCACACCAGCGGCCACGGCGGCGGATACGTTGTCCATGAACATGCGTCGTCTGGCCTCGTCATCGGATAGCGATTCCTGATCGTAATGGGCGATCAGCTCCTGTATATACTCCGCCGTCACCAGGGGGCGGATTTTTTGGGGGTACAGGCAATTGCTGGTCAGCCATACTGCGATCCCGTTGTTCCTCATCCCTTCCAGCAGGCGCCTGAACCGGGGATATATGGTGGGTTCCCCTCCGGAGAGCTGGACCAGGTTGATATCGTTCTCCCTCATCCACGCCAGGGCATGATCCAGATCCCGGGCGCTCATGGAGCCGGGGAAGGACTTTTTGTCCCACTCCTTGGAATAGCAATAGGAGCAGGATATGTTGCATCCGTATGTGGGAGCGATGAGCGCCTGGCGTCGTTCCTGTTGGGTTCCCCCATGCAAGGCCAGAGCCCCTCGCAAGGTATTGGCTTTTTCCACCTCCCCGATCCGCTCCAGGGCCGAGGCCACATCATGGATCGCCCCCGGCAGGCGCAGCCACCGTTTGAGCATCTCGTCGTTTTTTTCCTTTATCCATTCTCTGACGAACAGATCGATACCGGAAACAAGGCTCTCCCATTGGCGGCCTTCAGGGGAAGCGATCGATTCCGCCGAGGGATCCATACGCATAAAAGGCTCCAGCCCCAGCCATGGGAGCCTGTGGTATATGGCGTCCAGCGCGGAGGACCACGTCCTCTGATCCTGCTCCGCCACCAACCGGGCCAGGACACGCAGCGCCTCCGGCTCCTCGGCGCCAGCCAGGATGCCCACCGCCGACCGTCGGGCTTCCGGTCTGCTGTCCCTGGCGAAAGACACTCCGATCTCCAGGGTCATAATCTCGCCTCCTGCAGCATCGTATCGAAAAACTCCGGGAGGGAACCTATATCCGCCGACAGGGTGGCCCGAGCCACCACAGCCTTGTCCAGCAGGGCGATGGCCATATCCAGATGAAACTCCCTGCGACTTACGTTGGATGGATCGATGAGCAATTCCATCACCTGCTCCAGGGCCTGCGATTCATCGAGGATGCGGAACCGGCTCTCCCTGGGTCTTTGAGCGGTTCTTTCCAGGATCACCAGCATCGCGGGAGTGGTATCGGCCATCGGTTGGGCTTCCATGGCGTTCTCCAGGGCCGCATGGCCACGGCTTTTCCATCTGGCGTCATTGCCCAGGGTGGTCTCCAGCTCCGCCAGGGTGGCGGGGGCCTGGCCGACAATATTTGGCGGGGTCAATAATCCGGCGCAAAGAACCCCCTGGCCCGATGGGTCCAGGCCCAGGGCGCACAAGTCGTCCGCCGCATATCTGGCGCCTGCCCGCAGCATGGCCAGGCAGGCGGTGGTCTTTCCCGCGCCACTCTCCCCGCCGATCATTACGTTGGCTCCCTTCCAATAAAACATGCCGGTGTGCAACAGCGCCCTGCCGCAATGTTTGGCGAAGACTCCCGCCGCAATGTCGGCCACCAGTTCCCAATCGAACTCATCACCGGTGCTTTTGAAGCGCAGCCGGTCCGCCTTTTCGCCATCCCCCTCAACACCGGAGTCATGGGCCACCACCATCCGGCCACAGCACCCCTCCTCCGGTGCGAACTCCACCATCATGTTCGGCGGCCACCACAGATACTCCGCGTTATCCTCGGTTGTGATGTGGAAAAAATCCCCATTCCCCGTTGGCGCTCTGTGGGAGGGCTGGGCCAATATCCTGTCGAACTGGTTTCTGGAATGGCGCGCGTGAAGGATCCGCAATGTGGTGACGTCTGAATTGGCTTCAACCGTCGGATAGTACCGGAATTTGTCCGCCATCACGTCGATGGCGGTTTGCACATTGGAAACCACCCGCAATGCGCCGAAGGGAAATGAAAAACCTATCGATTTGTCAGGCGCTGACATGTCAGCGCCTGACATATCAGTGGGGTGATCGGGATTTGTGTTCAATCGATTCCGCCTTATCAAATGGGACATGGGGATCCTTTTCCAGATTATCATCAAGCGCCAGATCTACCACACGGGTTAAGTCCTTGATATACCTCTTCTCCAGCAGGGAGTATGATTTGATATTCACAGGCATGGCGACCCTGGGTCTTGGTCTGGAGTCCAGGATGGTCATAACGGAATTTATCTCATCCAGGGGAGTGTACAGATACCCAATAAGGCCATCTCGAAAATCCCCATAAACAGCTTCGGTTTCCGGATCCATCACCCTGTGGGCCCGATATGACTTGCGGTTTGCTATTCCCCTGGCTTCGGCCAGAAGCTCCAGCATATCCACCTGCAATCTTAGCCCATATATCAGGTTTCTCGGACATTCCGGAATCCTGGAGGGCAGATCGCCGGTCTTGGCCAGGATGGAGGATCGCATATCCTCCGGCTCCACCGTGGCCACCCCCGCCCGGACCAGCAAACCGAGATTGGTGGTATCCAGCTTATGGAGCAGCCTGGCGATTTGGTCTCTGGCGCCCGATGATATGAGGCAGTTTCCATTTTCGATGGAAGCGAGCAGCTGGTTCGGGCCGGGCCGGGCCAGGGTGAAAGCCCCTGCGATTTTCGAATTGGCGATCATGACCAAAAGGACAAGGGCCACCATCAGCGATCTTTTGCCACGGCTCATGGCGTCGGGGCCTTTATCCGGGAAGCCACATCCCCGGCGCCGGATCGCTCCCAATTCCGGATCGTTCTCCCCACACATCCGCCACAACATTGGCCTCGGCGCATATACTTGCAATCGATGCATTCATCCATGCTGCCCATCTGGCGCAGGGGCCCCATGGACTTTGCATAGGCGGCCACCATGGCGTTTTTATCGGGGAATTGATCCAGTGTGGTGTTGGCGACTTTGGCCAGAGGGAAACAGGGCCATACGGAAAGATCGGCCCCCACGTCGATGATAGGCTCACAGATGGATATAAACCCGTTGGAGCATTTGACCAGGACGCCAAAGTCCTCCTCGTCGAACATACACAGGGGAAATCCGCAATCGAAAGTGGCCAGGATGTCGCGGCTTTCCAGCATGCGCATCTGGTCGATAAGGCGTTTCCCTATGGTCTTCAGCGACGAGTCGGGGGGATACTCGTTTTCCGCCCCCACCACCGGATGGGCCAGACCCAGGCGCATTTCCCTTTTAAGGCCATATTTTTCGATCAGCTCCGTGGCGAACGCCAGGCTGAAATCGTGGCGGTATATATTAAAGCTTAGCCGGGCGCGCGGGCCGGCCACGGCCAGGCTTTTCTCCTGCAGCAGCGTCTCCCGCTCTTTCTGGGCGTTCCGTTCGTTTACGTTGATCAAAAACTCCACGCCGGATGTTTGCTGCGACTGGAAAAAGGAGCGGACAGCGGCGGACCAGATTCCGTTGGAAAACACCGAGACTGAAAAATCCCCCGCCAGGCCCATGGATACCAGTTCGATGAATCGTGGATGGACGGTGGGCTCACCTCCCAGGAGTTTGAGTTTCCTTTCGCCGCTTTGTTTAAGAAAATCGAGGCACCGCTGGAAATTTTCCGTGGATATGTAATTACCGTTGTCCCCGCCAGGTTTCCCATCTTCGGGATACGAAACTTTCAGAGCGGCAAAACAGTATGGGCAGGAGCGATTGCACACATCGGAAATGACAATATTCATCTTCCACAATCCCGCCACAAGCCAAAGATAACCGGGCGTAGAGCCATAAGACAGGAGGGATGAAACACGCATGACCGAGAGCCATGGCGCCCGGCCTGCGCCGGTTTCATGAAATCACCGACAAGACAAAAGCTGTCTCTTAGTGATAGTAGCCGCCTCCAGAGGTGCGTGAGCAGTATTGGTTGCAATTATCCGAGGAGCAGGAAGCGGACGCCACAACCGCCACGGGCTTATGCTTTTTGATCTCGGGTTTGGAGTATGGCCTTTTCTCATCTTCAGTTCGTTTGGTATCCATGTCAACCCCCATCTTATTATTCAGCCAATATACAGGCAAAATCTAATACACTTGCCATGGCTTGTCAACAGAAAATAACTTCAGGACAATTATTCCTCACCTACGTTCCACATGCGCAACCGGCGTTGTATCCGCGGATTGCAGCCGAAGGAAAGCAGGATCGGCGTCGGCGCCCCGTTGCGACGCCAATACGTGGCTTATGATTTTCGTCATAGCGCCGCTGGCGCCTTGTTCATTTACAGTGTATAAGGTTAATATGTTCTGCTGTAACCGGCGCGGCCGAACCTGATGCCGCGCCTTTTCTTTTTTCATCAGGAGTTTTAATGGATAAGTACGGAAAAAGTTTTGTAAAGGCCTCGGTGGTATATCTTGCGTTTGGGGCGTTGTTCGGCCTGCATATGGCCTTCGCCGACCATGGCTACACCCAGTTGAGGTTCATTCACGTCCACTTCATGCTCATTGGCTTTCTGGGCATGATGATCTTCGGCGTGGGCTATCACATCCTCCCCAGGTTCAACGCCAAGCCCCTCCCATATCCATCGCTGGTGCCGGTTCATTATTGGCTGGCCAACGCCGGGCTGGTGGGGATGGGAATTCTTTATGTCCTGGGAGCTTTTTTCGAAAGCGGAGCGCCTCGCATAGCTTTTGGATTGTTCGGCCTGGTGGAAGCCACCGGCATGGGCATTTTTGTAATCAGCATATTCAGCGTGTTGACGGAGGAAAAGAGGCCTGCTCCTTTCACTGTGGAGACTGCGGGCAAAGATGAGCCAAAGCCGCAAAAGGCCGACGAGAAACCGGCGGTGAAGCTCTCCCCCGCCATGAAGATATCGGAGATTCTGGAAAAATACCCACACCTGGAGGAGGCCATGGCCGAAGAAGGGCTGGCCGATGTGGTCAATCCCGCCGTCCGCCAGACTGTCGCCCCCATGGTGACCCTGGGAATGGCGGCCAAAAGGGCGGGGCTGGAGCCATATCCGCTGATGGCCAAGCTGGAGGGAAAACAGCTGATCAGCGCGTCCGACAAGCCCAAACCGGCGCCGGAGCCTGGCCAGGACGGGGCTATGGGCAAGGGGATAAAGCGGGGAGAGATGGCCGCCATGGACACGCTGGTGGGGTACCTGCTGGAAGCGTATCCGGAGACCAAAAGCGTGCTGGAAGCCCATTATGGAGCGGCGTGTTTCACATGTCCTGGCCAGAATACGGAAACCATAGAGCAGACCGCTTCCATCCATGGCACATCGCCGCAGAAGATACTGGATGAGATAAACAAGATCATCACCGAAGCGCTGAAATAGAAAAGGGCGCCGCACGATTGGGGGCCGGGGAAATTATTTCCTGGCCATATCCCACTTTTTGTCGTACATGGTCACCAGATTGCGCCCCATCTCCTTGGAGCGGTATAGCGACTTGTCCGCCTTTTCGATGATGTCGATCGAATCGAGGGAGTCGTCCGGATATGTGGCCACCCCGACGCTGACGCTGATCTTGCCCAGAGGCTGGCGATCCGCCCCCGGGAAGTAGGTTTCCTCCACTTCCTTCCGGATTCTTTTGGCCACCATCTCCGCCTTTTCCCTGGGGGTTTCAGTCAGGATGAGGGCGAACTCCTCGCCGCCCCACCGGGCCACTATATCGGTGTCTCTGGCGGATCGTTTGAGTATATCCGCCAGGGTGGTGAGAATGACGTTTCCCTGGACATGCCCGAAGGTGTCGTTGAAATTCTTGAAATGGTCCACATCCACCATAAGCACGGCCATTGTGGCGCTATATCGCTGGCACCTTCGGATCTCCTTCTCCAGCGCCCTGGTGAAGAACCGGTGGTTGTATAGCTTTGTCAATCCATCGGTGACAGCCATCAACTCCGCCTTTTCCAAAAGCAGCGCCTTGTCTATGGCGGCGGCGGCCTGCAGGGCAAGGAGGCTGAGGATATTCACCTCCCTGGGAGTGACTTTTCGCGCCTTGAAATCGTCCACATAAAGAATCCCCACGATTTTCCCGGTGACCTTCAGGGGGGTGGCGATCAGGGAGCGCACGCCTATATCCTTGAGGGGTTGAGTGTCGAACTCGGTTTCATTATCGATATCCTCCACCACCGTGGGCATGTTGTTGGACAGAATCCGGCCCGTGAGCCCTCCTGGGCGTAGCTTCCACTCATGATCCATAGGCAGCGCCTTCCCCTCGAAGCCGAGGCTGGCTTTGATCTGCATGGTCCCCTCTTCCTCGTTATACAACGCCAGGGTGCCCGCGCTCATGTCTATGATATTCAGGGCGGACTCCATAATAAGATCCAGAGTCTGCGTGGTGTTGGCGGCGGAGGCGAGCATGACACCGGCGCTGTACAGCACCTGCTGTTCCATCAGGTTGCGCGACGTCTCCCTCTCCCGGGTTTTGCTCTCTTCCAGAAGCCTCCACATTATCCAGGTGCCCAGTGGAGGAAGCAGCTGCGCCCTGGACTGTTTATCATTCTCCAGATACCGCTCCACCTCCTGGCTTCCGGAGACATTGATAATCAGTTCGATATCCGGCGATTCGACCAATTTCCTGAAATCATCGTAAAGGAGGATACCGCGCTTTTTCGCTTCGGCTATGGCGGGCCTGTTCTCCGAGCGATAGGCGATCCCGGCTATGCGGGTTTCATGGTTATCCTTCAGGATCTCCATAAGGAAGCTTGCGCCCTCCCCGGCGCCAATGATCCCTACGTTCACCTTTTTATTCAATTAGAAGACTCCACAATAGATCCATCCGGAAAATGTGTGACCTTGATTACATCCCGCCAGATGTTCCTTTTTATCTCGTGACAGGTTTTGCAATCGGACGCATCGGAAAAGGGTGGCTTCTCATATTGCGCGGGCTTTTGCACGAGGTGGGTGGAGGGGTTGAATGTGCGATGGACATGGCAGCTTTGGCAGTAATCCACTATCACCATCGCTTCCTTGAATGAATCCATATCGCCCCGGAAAGCTTTGTCCACCTCCGTGGTGGCGCATCCTGATAAAAACGCCATGACGACTAATATGTATATGCTTTTGCGAATATTCACTATACTGTTCACACCCCGGAAAAGAAATAATAGGTTACAGTCATTCTACCATACAAAACAAGGTGAAAAATAAACGCTAGTGAACAAGACAGATTTTAAAGGAATGCCATACAACGAGTTGGCCGATTTTGTGACGTTGATGGGTGGAAAACCATACAGAGCCCGGCAGATCGCCGAATGGATATTCCAAAGGGGAGAATGCCAGTTTGCCAGGATGACCAATCTGTCGCGCCAGTTCAGGGAATCGCTGGATCAACAGGCCAGCATCACCTGCATCCAGGAAAAGAAACGACAGGTGTCCGTCGATGGGACGATCAAATTCCTCTTCGCCCTGCCGGACGGGATGGAGGTGGAAAGCGTCCTCATAACCGAGGGGAAACGCAGGACGCTGTGTGTCTCCACCCAGGTGGGGTGCAAGCTGGCATGCGCGTTCTGTCTTACCGGCGCCTCCGGATTCACCAGGAACCTAAATGCGGCGGAGATCGTGGACCAGGTGATCCGCGCCCGACAGTTGTCTCCTGACGGCAGGGTGACCAATCTGGTGCTGATGGGGATGGGGGAGCCCCTGGACAACCTCGACAACGTCATCCAGGCCATCAAAGTGATCATCGATCAGGAATATCAGCTGGTGGGGGCCAGGAAGATCACCGTCTCCACCGCTGGGCTGGCGCCGGGGATAGAGCGGCTGGGGCTCGAGCTGCCCAAGGTGAAGCTGGCTGTCTCCCTGAACGCGGGGGACGATATCACCAGGGAAAGGATCATGCCGATCACGAAAAAATACCCCCTGGCAGCCCTGGCAAAAAAGCTGGAGGTCTACCCTTTGCCCCAGGGGCGACGGATCACGCTGGAATATGTGATACTCAAAGGGGTCAACGACTCCAAAAAAGACGCGGAAGCCCTGAGCCGGTTCGCGAAAAAGTTTCCCTCCAAGATCAACCTTATCCCTTTCAACCAGACCGCTGGCATCCCTTTTGCCCGCCCCACAAAAGAAGATGTGGGACGCTTCAAGGAGTGGCTGGTGGAAAAGAACCACACAGTGATGATCCGCGACAGCAAGGGGGCGGACATCATGGCCGCCTGTGGCCAACTGGCGGTGGAAGGAGGGACGGATAGTTGAGATGAGGAACAATGATCATATATGATAGGAACATGACAGAATAATTATCAAAAAAGGAAACAATGAAAAATATAGTTTTTGTTTTATGCCTGTCCCTGGGTATTGCTCTGCCAGCCATGGCGCAGCAGGGAACCGACCGCGAAGCGATAGAAAAGATCGTGGAGGAATATATCGTCACCCACCCTGAAGTGATCGAACGCTCCATGCAGGCCTATTATGAAAAGAAAAAACAGGATGCCATGGAAAGGGAGTTCAACGACGCCTTCACCAACCGTACGAGCCTAAGCGTGGAGGGGACGCCTCTTATGGGCCTGGCCAGCGCAAAGATTACCATAGTGGAGTTTTCCGATTACCAGTGCCCATACTGCGCCAGAGCGGTTCAAACCATCGCGCAGGTGCGGCAAAAATATGGCGCCCAGGTGCGTCTTTCCTACAGGCATTTCCCCCTGCCCAACCACCCTGCCGCCCTCCCCGCGGCCAAGGCCAGCATGGCCGCCGAAAAGCAGGATAAATTCTGGGCATACCACGACTTGCTGCTGGCCCGCCAAAGTGAATGGGGCCAGGAGTCCGACCCGATGGAGAAATTCGTCTCCTACGCCAAAGCGCTGGGGATGGATCCTGAGCGATTCAAGAAGGACATTGGGAACCCGGATTTCGAAAACATCATTAATCGGGACCTGGAACTGGGAAAGAGTCTTAAGGTGCAGGCCACCCCTACGTTTTTCATAAATGGAGTCCAGGTGCGCGGCGCGGTGGATATCAGCTACTTCTCCGCCGTTATAGACAAGCTGCTGCAGGAAAAATAGGGGCGCGGCGACACAGGCCTGGCTACTGGGCGCTACACACCGGGCAGCCAGGAGGGGGTCGCGTCCATCTCCTGGAAGTCATGGAATTCAGGGTTGTTTCTGTCGCGCAGAAACCGTCCCGCCCCGGCGGCGGCGATCATCACCGCGTTATCCGTGCAAAGCTCCGGCGCGGGGATGATCACCGGTATCCCCAGCTCCTCGCCCAGGGCGCCAATGGTCCGCCGCACCGCCGAATTGCGCGCCACCCCCCCCACCACCGCTATCGACGCAGGGTGGAATCTTCTGGCAGCCAGCCTCGTCTTGCCATACAGGGCCTGGACCACGGCGGACTGGAAGGAGGCGCAGATATCGGCCACGGGCAAATTTTCCCCAATCTCATTTTTCAACCTGTTCACGATATTCTTCACGGCGGTCTTTGGCCCGGAGAAGGAGAACTCCAGCGTATCTTCCGACTTCAGCGCCACCGGCACGTCATACACCGGCTTTCCCTCCCTGGCCAGCCGGTCGATGATCGGCCCGCCGGGGTAGCCCAGGCCCAGCAGCCTGGCCACCTTGTCGAAGGCTTCTCCCGCCGCGTCATCCCGGGTGCCGCTGAGCCACTCCAGGGAGTGGGACTGGCTCAGAAGAAATAGCTCCGTGTGACCGCCGGAGACCATAAGCGCCAGGCACGGCAGAGGCATATCCGGATTCTCGACCATGGCGGACATGACATGCCCCTCCAGGTGGTTGACACCCACCATGGGCAGGCCGGAGGCCCAGGCCAGCGCCTTGGCGTATGACAGCCCCACCAGAAGCGCCCCCACCAATCCCGGCCCACGGGTGACCGCCACCAGGTCGATATCCTTGAATCCCACACCGGCCTTTTCCAGGGCGGAAGCGGTCATGGGGCGGATCAGCTCTATGTGACGTCGGCACGCCAGTTCCGGCACAATTCCTCCATGAGCAGAATGTATATCATCCTGGGAGGCCACTTTGGAGCTTAACACCTGGCTCGCGCCCCGCAACACCGCCACAGCGGTTTCATCGCAGGATGTTTCGATCCCCAGGGTTATCAGTTCATTATCGGTCATGGTAGAAGATCATAGCCCAAACCGGCGGATCGCCAAAGCCCACACTGCCCCAGGAAGAAAAAAAAGATCATTGACACCTGCCCAAAGCAGGTACAGAATCAGAAGATAGGTTTACTGCCATGTTGTTAGATAAATTCAACAGGCCGCTGGACGTGATCGAGATTCTGGCGGGCGACGAGCCCGGTGGGGATCGATCAGCCTCCGACACCGGGAGAGACCTGGGCCAAGCGCCTTCGTTTCCGTCGGAGCATATAGTGGCCTTCATGAAGATCATGTCCGCCCTTGGGCTTGGTAAAGCCCTTATTGCGGGCAAAGAACCCCTGTTGCGCCCGGACATAGTGGACCTGGTTTCCCAGCTCTCCCATATCCGCCCGAAGGTGGAGATAACCCTGCGCACAGCCAGTCCCCTGCTTCCGAAGCTTATCGAGCCCCTGGCCAGCGCCGGGCTGGACAGGCTCTGGGTCACCCTCCCGGCCATCGATCCCGCCACATATTCCTCCATAACCGGCCATGATGAGGTCGGCCTTGAGCAGATCATTTTCGGGATGAAACTGGCTGAACAGTTGGGTGTCCACACCACAATCGAAGCGGTGAGGACACCTGGTGTGGATCAAACCGCCATGGTGGAGGCAGCCTTGTGGGGCCTGTCCCGAGGCTTTGCGGTCAGGATAATGGAAGGGGCGGATTTTGATGAGAGCGGCGATTTCTTCGACCGGACTCTGGAACAGATCGGCAAGGTCTGCCATCTGGAGCCAGGGGAGGACCAATATATATGGAATGTGGCTGGTGGAGGGCCAAGGGTGGAGCTTATAACCTGCTCCAGAACGCAGAACTGCTATGAATGTCGCAAGCTGTGGCTTTCCGCCGAAGGGAAGATCAAGCTTTGCAGCCATCATCATGAGGAACACGACCTGGGGGAAATGTTCGATCCCGGCTCCTGCCATTCCGACCTTCTGGATTTCGCCGCCAAAATCCCGTTAAACAAGCCCCAGGGCTTTTTCTCCCGCACCATCCGGGAATAAGCCCCCATCTGTCACTGTAGTCGAATAATCCCCGCGTCGCCGCTGGCCGGTGATCATCCGGCGCATAAAATGATATAATTCATGGTTATGTCATATTCACACTTGAGTCTATTGGGTAAGGCGGTGGGTATCGTGGGCGCGGCCATGATCCTGGCCAACTGCGGCGCCCCGGGAGACTTGGCTATTGGCATGACCTGGGAAAAAGAAACCTCGCCAATTCGGACACCTTTCCAGGGGAACATGGCTTCCCAACCCTCCGCCCGCGCATTCCTGGATGAACAGGGG
>JAOUPQ010000048.1 GCA_029879765.1 Nitrospinota bacterium
GCCTCCTTCAGCACCTCCACGCCCACAAACCCGGCGCCCTTGGCCGCCTGGATGAAATCATCCTTCATCATGGCCCCGGCCACGCAGCCTATATACGCCTCCAGCGATTTTTTTATGAACTCCGGCAGCGGCTTTAGCAGGGTGATATCGGAAACGACAAATTTGCCCCCCGGTTTCAACGCCCTGTGTATCTCCGCGAACACCTTGTTCTTATCCTCGGAGAGGTTGATCACGCAGTTGGAGATGATCACATCCACCGACGAATCCTCCACCGGCAGGTTCTCTATGCTCCCTTCGCGGAACTCCACGTTGTCATAGCCTCCCTTGGCGGCGTTCTCCCGGGCCAGCTTCAGCATCTGGGGCGTCATGTCCACGCCGATAACCTTCCCTTTCGGCCCCACCTTGTTGGCGGCTATGAAACAGTCGATCCCGCCGCCGGAGCCGAGATCCACCACCGTGTCCCCTTCCTTGACAGCGTCATGCCCAAGAGGAGAGCCACATCCCAGCCCCAGGTCCGCGCTGTCCGGAATGGTTTTCAGCTCCTCGGGGTTATAACCGATCTTGCCGGAAAAGCCCCCTTTGGATGAAGATCCGCAGCATGAAGAGGTAGCGCTTTCCGCGATGGCGCCGTATCTGTCCCGAACTTTTTCCTTGATCCCTGTCCCCAGATTTTCATTTTCCTGATTCACTTTCATT
This sequence comes from Nitrospinota bacterium, assembly GCA_029879765.1. Taxonomy (GTDB): domain Bacteria; phylum Nitrospinota_A; class UBA7883; order UBA7883; family UBA7883; genus JAOUMU01. Next base: position 697 of record JAOUPQ010000048.1, read on the forward strand.
CTCCTTCTTTTGGCTGGTTGGGGAGCAGCAATCGGTCCCTACACAGCAGTTTCTGATCATTGATGCAAATTTATCCATCGCCTCGGTCAACGCCGGTTTGTCTATGGCATACCACACAGTCTTTCCCTCTTTCCTGGAGACCAATGCGCCACCAGCTTTCAATATCTGCAAGTGATGGGAAATGGTGGCATGGGTCAAAGGTTGGAAGGCATGCGCCACCTCCCCACTGGTCATCTCTCCCTTTTCGCCAAGGAGCAGGACTATATTCTGCCGCACAGGATCCGCCATAGCTTTGATAAAGTTGACGTTAAAGAGAGTATCCATCCAGGATTCCTTACTTTGATGTTATCATTATTGTCTAAATGATAACGTCAGGTTTTCCTTTTGTCAAGGATGGGAAGTTGGATTTATATGAATTTCTCATCAGAACTGGCCATTTGTCCAGTTTTGCCTTTATCTTCCCGCATTTTAAAGAAGTATGGTTCCGTCTGTCGACTGTATGTTGTTTTCAGTGATCAGAGGACTTATCCTGTAATCAGTTTAGAGACGATACGGGTCGCTCTCTTGAAATATTAAAATTGCGGGGAATGGGGATTTCTCGGAGTTGAAAATAACAGAGAGCGACCCACTCTCATTTTAACGGCGGGCCATCATTTCTCCCCCTCTTCCTGGCTGGCGACACCGGCGTCCCCTCAATTTCAATTTCCCCTGAACAGGAATTGAAAGATGTTGGATTCATTTTTGTGGACACATGTCCAGTTTCCCTTGGATCAACTACAGTCCAGCGACGACTGGTTCCATTGGAAGATAGCAGGTTGTTATAGGATTGAGTCTGGTTTAAATTAAGATTGTGTCAAACAAAAGACACGGGCCGCGCCCTTGATAAAATAAAAAATTGCGGGGAATGGGGATTTTCCGAAATTTAAAAACAAGGGTTCGGCCCTTTTTTATTTAGACTTCCAGGCTTTCCTTAAGTTTTTTGTAGTATGTTCGTCCGACAGGAACCAATTCATCCACCCCATCGATCTCGGCCATGTATTTGCCCCCCGGCTCCACTTTCACGGCCTTAACCTCGGAAAGACGGACAATAGCGCTCCTGTGCACCCGCATAAAATCCCTGGGCAGGGAATGCTCCAGATAATCCATGCTCTTGGCGCATAGTTTTCGCCCTCCATCGACAAGATACAACTCGGTGTAATCCCCGGCGCTACGCACCATTCTTATCTTTTCCACAGGTATAGCGGTTATCCCTTGATGCTCTTTTATCAGAATCCGGCGGACAGGTTTTTCTCTTTGTTCGCTCCCCACCCGGCTCATCGCCTTTTCCAGCCTTTCCTGGGAAAAAGGCTTTACCAGGTAGTCCACCGCCCCTTCTTCGAAGGCTCGCACGGCATGTTCCGTGTTGGCGGTGGCTATGATAGTGTCGAAGGGCGCCGCCATGAAATCCTCCACGGCGCCGAATCCGGATTCGCCGCGCACATTCAGATCCAGGAACACCACGTCCGCCCCCTCCTTCTCCAGGTGTTCCCTGGCCTCCCCCACGGAAGAGCAGATGGCCAGGGAGCCGATGGACAAACCAGGGATCCGCTCCAGCATTTTCTTTAGCATCCGCGCGGCGGCCGGCTCGTCCTCCACAATCACTATCCTAATCATCGGCGGATCTTTCCCATGGGATCTGTATCACAGCCTGATAGTGCCCGTTTTCCAGCCTGCCGTGGCGGAACTCGCACCTGTCTCCATAAGCAAGCTCCAGGCGGCTGGCCACATACTGCCCTCCCGTTCCGCCAGTAGTGTCCTGGATTTTGGTCTCCACCCCATCGTCATCCACAGTCAGAGAGAACATATCGCCGGCTTCCGCTTTGACAGAGATGGTTCCCTGGCGGCTGTCGGAAAAACCGTGCTTAAAGGAGTTTTCCACCAGGCTGAAGATGATCAGCGGCGGTATGGATACCCGCGATCGGGCGGTATCGCTGATCTGCAGATGGATCGCGCTTTCGAATCGCTGGTTCATGAAGGCCACGTATTCTGTCACCAGATCCATTTCTTCCGCCAGGGTTATCCTCTCCTTCCCGGAATATTCGATCACCATTCGCAGGATCGATGTGAGGCTCAGGATCATTTGATCCGCCACCCCCGGCGCGTCTTCTATGTTTGCCCGGATGGCGTTTAGGCTATTTAGCATGAAATGAGGCTGGATGAGAGTCTTCAGTGTTTGAGTCTCCAGACGCAGCGCCTTTTGCCGATAGTCCGCCGACTGGGTGGCCGCCTCGATCAGCCGCTCATAAAACACGATTCCTCCCGCAAAAAGAAAAGCCCTGCCGAAGGAGACACCAAGGATGTAGGAAGTGATTTCCGGAGTAAACGCCGCCGGGCCGAGCATCTGGAGCTCGGAAATCCTCAGTGGGACATCGATCAACAGCGCCGCAGGTATCCATAGAATAAGCAGGTGGCTGACCAGGGGCCAGTGGCGCCGGTGGGGACCAAATGATTTGAACCGGGGATTGGACAGCCCCCTGGTCAGGGCGTAGCACAGCGCCCCCATCAATATCGCCCCCAGCAGCACTTTCAGGGAAAGGGAAATCAAACCACTGACGGGGCTGGGAAAGAAAAGAAACTGGAACAGATATGGAGACACTCCCACCACCATGACCGTCAGCGGCAGCACAACCAGATAGAAAACGCGATCGCGCTTTTGCGAGGGCCATTCGGCCAGCCGCTCGATTACTGTTTTTTCCAACTGGAATTCCTCGTCCATTGCCCACCGGTTGCATACTATTCCAGCGCCGGTCAGGCCATGAATAGCCACCGCCGCCAAGGCTCAATGATATGCTTTTTGCCTCCCATAGGCAATCGATCCCATAATTGAACCGGAATACATTTTTACTACACTCTACGATATTTTCCTTTAGAATCAATAGGTATCGTACTCATTGAAATGTTAAGGAGTTGTATGGGGAAAATAGTGGTGACCGGTGGAGCGGGTTATATAGGAAGCCATTTTGCTGATCTGGCGGCCAGAAAAGGCAATGAGGTGGTCATAGTGGACGACCTGCGGCTGGGCCATATCCAGGCTGTCGGCGACCTGCCCCTGGCCAAGGGGGATGTGGGGGATCCGGAGTTTCTCGATGGCCTGTTTGGCGCCAACAAAATAGACGCCGTGATCCATTTCGCCGCATACTCGCAGGTGGCCGAGTCCATGCAGAATCCGGCCAAGTATTATCAGAACAATGTGTGTGGCGGGCTGGAGCTTTTAAAGGCGATGGATCGGCATGGGGTGGAGAAGCTGGTTTTTTCTTCCACTTGCGCCGTGTATGGAGAGCCGGACGCGTTGCCGATCACCGAAAACAATGCCATGAATCCTATCAACCCATATGGCGCCTCCAAGCTGTGCTTCGAACGGATGGCCATGGACTTGTCCAGAAGCTCCAACCTGCGACCGGTGTTTTTGCGATATTTCAACGCAGCCGGGGCGGATCCGGAGGGGAAGCTGGGTGAGGACCACAATCCGGAGACCCACCTTATCCCCCTGGTGTTGCGCACCGCTTTGGGGCTGCGGGAGGCGGTGATGATTTTCGGCGATGACTACCCCACCGAGGACGGATCGTGTGTGCGGGACTATATCCATGTGACCGATCTGGCCCATGCCCATCTTAAGGCTCTGGAATACCTGGACGCAGGAGGGGCGCCGGATGCGTTCAACATGGGTGGCGGACAAGGTTGCTCTGTGCTGCAGGTGGTGGAGGCGGCCAGGCGTGTCACCGGCGTGGCCATAAACGCCCGCAAAGCCCCACGAAGATCCGGGGATCCCTCCACGTTGATAAGCTCCAGCAAAAAAGCGATGGATATCCTGGGGTGGCGGCCGGAGTTTGATAATATTGAGCGGATCATTGAAACAGCCTGGAACTGGATGAAGGCCAATCCAGAGGGTTACAGGGCTTAACTCCCCTCCAATTCCCCACCGTTTCAAGGTATCATGTTATAGATATTCACTGAAGATATTAGGTATTACTTCCAGACATGAAAAAGTCTTTTCTCGATCTAAGATTCTCCACCGACATGGAGGACAAATACCGGGAAACCAGTTTCGAGAATTCTATTTTCATATACCGCTCCCTGGCGATTCTCGGTTCGGTAATCTATGGCCTGTTTTTCATCAGCGACTACAGGGACTTTCCCACTTTCATCGAGCAGGCTTTCATAGTCCGGTTCATGATAGTGATCCCTTTTCTTCTGTTAATAACGGCGGCCACCTTTTCCACCATGGCCAAACACTGGATAAAACTCATAGCCAGCCTGGGCCTGCTGGCGGCGGAGGGGGGAGCCCTGGCCCTGATGGCGATAATACAGACTCCCCAGGCGCAACTGGTCTATTTTGGCTCCACCATGCTGATGATAGCGATAACCAACAGCATCATCTGGCAGGGGTATCTATGGAATACCGCCACATCATTAGTCATGGTCTTCGGCTACGCCGTGGTCATGGCAATATTTTTAGATCCATTTGTTTCCATTTCCAAACATGTTGAGCTGATGCTGGCCATGGTCACTTTCGGCGCCACGGCCAATTATTTCGTGGAGATGCATCTGCGCAATGAATTCAAAATCGCCTTCGAGCTTCGCCGACAGAAAATAAGAGCGGTGAACGCCACCCGACTGAAGGACAAGTTCGTGACCCTGGTCTCCCACGACCTACGCTCCCCCCTGGCCAGTGTGATGGGGCTGGTGGAGTTTTTAAAATCCCAGGACTCCTCCGACCTGACCCCAAAGAGAAAGGATGAGATCCTCCAAAACATCCTCTCCACCATCGAGGGGTTGATGAACCTGATAAACCAGCTGCTCAAGCTCTCCGCTCTTCGCACCGGGAAAATCTCCGTCCAGAAAAAAATCGTATATGTCCGGACGCTGGTGGATCAGCATATCTCCAACATCTCCCACCTGGCGGAGAAAAAGGATGTGCGCATCACCAACGAAATCCAGGACGACATGGTGGTGGTGGCGGACCCTGCCCTCCTCGGCGAAGTTATCCATAACCTGCTGGCCAACGCAGTCAAATTCACCCACAAGGGGGGCGCCATTTCCGTGTTGCGAAAAGAAGGAGCGCAGAACGAGATCGCCGTGAAAGACACCGGTGTCGGAATAGAGCCTACGGCCCTGCCGGGAATATTCAGCCACAAGGCAAATCCCCACGCCCCCGGCGCCTCGGATCGCATCTCCGGCCTCGGCCTGCCGTTCAGCCACGACATCGTCTCCGCCCATGGCGGCTCTTTGACCGTGGAATCCCACCCCGGCGAAGGGAGCCTGTTTTCCGTTGTCCTGCCCGGCTTTCGCAAGCTGGTGATGCTGGCGGACAGCGACGAGACAAACCGGCATTTCATGCGGGAGGTGCTGCGGGAGATTGAGGGAGTGGAGGTGATAGAGGCCGAGGATGGCCAGGTGGCCCTGCGAACCCTGGAGCGGGTCTCCCCGGATCTGGTGATCGCTGGAGTGAACCTGCAACGGGTCGACGGCTTTTCCCTGATGGACTGGATAAAGTCCCATAAGGAGCGGAACCATATCCCGGTGATCATCACCGCCCCCATGGCGTACTCGGCCAGCCAGGGCCCCCATCCGGACAATAACCTTCGCCGCGCGGCGATGGGCATGGGCGCCGCCGAGTTTTTGGCCCAGCCGGTGGACTCGGAAAACTTCCTGTCTGTTGTGCAGAGGTATACCGGATAAGACCCTTTCCCCTGCCCAATGCAAAGGCTACTTGGTTTCTATTTCGTCAAACCAGACAGGCCCGCCGCGAGTATGACTGTACCTGCTATAAAATGTCAACATATTGTGCCGGATACCTGTTGATTTCATACACACTTATTTTCATCATCTCTAAAGGTGTTGGGCTTGTTTCCAATGCAGCTCCTCTGCTTAACAATTGGTTCCTTGTCTCTTCCAATACCGCAATATCAGACAAAGAATTGAAAAGCATATTTGTGTTAAGTATTTTCACGTACTCTCTCATCTCTCTAATACGTCCGTATAGTATTTCATGAAATATTACAGAATACACACCAAATTCATCAATGTACCCATAATCATACCCAAGCATTGGCATTAACGAATTCTCATTCTCGTTGCACACATCTTCATTAACCGCTACGTATATCATGTCCACCTTACCCTTAAACGTAAGGTTATCTAAATAATGACGTATATGCGCTAATTCTTTCACTTCCAATGTACACACATCCTCAAAGCGCTTCCTTAAATCATCTTTCTGCGCCCAAGGCCATAGCTCTCCTTCAATTCCTCTATATAAATTAAGAACCTCATGAATGGACAAGGATAATGCACACTTTGTAATAGGAGCAGTAGGAAATAATATTTTATCGTGAGGATTTGATCTCCCAACGACGATAATGCCTTTCATCTTTTTCTCATTACTTTACGGGAATATGATTAACTGGACCATTCCTAATATGGCCCGCCTTTTTCCAGCCATGATACTTTGCCATTAGGTGATCATAATATTATTTTATAATATAGATTATGTATAGATGCCCGATCTATGATAGCGGCCACGCAAGGCGTTTATTTCAGTAGTTTTTGCAATTATGTGCCATGAACATGCAGACTGATATCAATGCTATTGTCTTTAAACATTTCACATACCATCCTATACTCATCTACAGTTAAATACATGTACACATCATTCTCATGCGAGATAGTAACCAACCACTCTCTTAGGTTTGGACGTAGAATACAAATATCCTCTGGTAAATTCGGCTGTATCCACTCAGTAAACATATTTGCGGCCTTAAGTAGCACTTCAATACTCTTTTCACATATTATATATGTATTTACTTTTGCAGAGCCTGAAGTAAGTACTGTTCCTGGCCATTTATTCCTTATTTCGCTTGTTAGCAAAAAGTCATTCAACTTGTTTAATACTTTATAAAGGTTATCTGATCTAGGCATATCATTCCGCACAACTAGCATAAACCTATCGCAGTAGTTGACTGAAATACACAAAAGACTCTTATAAGCATGCTCATCAGGCATGCAATCATAATTATATATTTCGTATTTCATTATTTTACCGCAATATGATTAACTGGTCCTATGTGAATATGCTCATTCTGCCCAAAAGATCTGTTAGGATGAATTTCTGGACCTCGAACTGATACACCATATTCATTTGCCCAGTCCAACAAAGTCTTAGCGTCTTCACTATCTACCCCGCCCTTGTTTTTATCCTCTTTTGCTATCTGTATAAAAGTATCTTGGTTTATATAAAAGACTTTTGCTGCTTGCCCATACCCGCCTCCAGGACCAACAATCCCTAATGCGGTCAGCCCTGCGCAGGCGCCCCATTTAGCGCAATAAATAAAATGAAAATACTGTATAGATATACACACTTCTCTTTCAAATCCATGACACCCCCTTATTCATTTATAACACCTTTAGCATATCTGCACTATTATGCTTAATCAATACTTTTTTATTTTTTTATTACACCCTACGAAGAAACGAATTCCTCCACCCCATAAATCCCAAGGCTACGCGGCCTTTCATTGATCCATGGGCGGAGCGATGGCCAGCAATCATCTGTTTGCCTTTGTCACCATATAGGTTAAAATCCAATTAACGGTTCCATGGAGTGAATTTTGTGAAAATCGCCTTATGAATGACAGTTATTTCGGTATCTCGATAAACGACAAGGAGTTCGAGCGTTTCCGCGATCTGATTTATCGGGAGAGCGGGATCAAGCTGCGGGACAACAAAAAAGACCTTCTGCGTCAACGGCTGAACAAACGCATTCGTTCATTGGGCCTTATGTCGTTCAGCGAGTATTACAAGCACGTGGATGAAGACAGGTCCCGCGCGGAGCTGACCGAGCTTATCGACGCGGTGAGCACCAACGTGACCAGCTTTTTCCGGGAGATGAAGCACTTCGAGTTTTTGACCAAAACCGCCCTCCCCCAGACTTTCCAACGGAAGAAGAACGGGCCCTTTGAGCTGCGTCTATGGAGCGCGGCGTGCTCGACCGGGGAGGAGCCATACTCCATGCTGTTCACTCTTCTGGAGCATGAGGAGTTGACCAGCAAATGGAACATCAAGCTTCTGGCCACCGATATTTCCACCAAGGTTCTGCAAAGAGCGATGAAGGGCGCCTACCCGATCACCAAGATGGATGGTATGCCCAGCGAACTTCTTCGCAAATATTTTGTCACCGAGGGTGATAATTATGTTTTGAAGGATAAATTCCGGAACATGGTGAATTTTCGCTGGTTCAACCTGATCAACAACCGGTTTCCCTTCAAGCATAAGTTCGACGTGATATTCTGCCGGAACGTGATGATCTATTTCGATAAACCGACCAGGGAGGAGCTGGTGCATAAGTTCTCCGCAGCCCTGGCGCCGGGGGGCTATCTTTGCATAGGCCATTCCGAGAGCCTGGCCAACACCTCCCACGATCTTAGGTATATTCAACCAACTATCTATTGCAAGCCATAGAGGAATTTATGAGTGTGGAATGGGGCGACCAATATAGCGTGGGGCACGAGCCATTCGATGAGCACCATAAGTCCATGGTGCGGATCATCGACCAGATGACGGAACTGGCCCAGAAAGGGGACGACCATGCAGGGTGGGTGGCCAGGATTGATGAGCTGATAACCTTATCGATCAAGCATTTCACCGAAGAGGAAGCGGAGCTGGAAAGGCGGGGATACGCCGAGCTTATCGACCATCAGGACGAGCATCGCAACCTGTTGAACGAGCTTCTGGAGATCCGCGGCAGGTACTCGGAAAAAGGGAGCAAACCAAGCCTGGAGATTACGGAGTTTCTCGCAAACTGGATGGCAGTCCACGTGGGAGAAACTGACGCGCGCTACCGGCCCCTGTTCAAAAAATAGAGGCCGGCAGCGGCTCTGTTTCATCTCATTTAAAGATCGTCATGCGGATGTTGGAGAACCTTCCAGCCAGGCCAGCATATCCCGAAGTGGTCTGATCACCCAATCCCAAGTAGTCCAGGGTATTGTATGGCCCCTTGGTGGCGGTGACAACCTTGGTCAACTGCTTCCCGTTTTTATAGATGATGCATGCCACGTTGGCGGTATCCCACGAGCAATCCCATGTCCATGTGTCGGCTGGATTGTCGAACCATAATCCAAATTCCTGTGTGCTGTGATCGCAAAAGGTTGGGCATGTTCCATCAAACCTCTGGACCACCTGCCTTGCTTCTATGCCGGAGCCTGTGCCGAAGGATAACCAATGCCAGTTGGCCTCTCCACTTCCCCTTCCCACAGCTTTCATGAGAGTTATGAACACCAGCGTGTATGCGGGGTCATATTGCGCGTTGGTGGCGCCGGTGACAGTGAAGGAGAGGCGGCCAAAATTGATCGACGTATTCCCCAGGGAAGTTCCATCCACCCCGGCCGTGGTGTTGAATACCCGCAATCCGGAGACCGGATTGCATTGCAGGAAACTCCAGACCGGTGTACGCCCGGACATGGTGTGGGTCTTTTTGCAGTCACCCACTGGATTGTCGGGGGGGATATCAGGGGTCGGATCCGGTTCTGGCTGGGGAGCCACATATCGCACTTCTTCTGACGGATCGCTTTCCAACCCACCATGGTTGAATGATGTGACCATGAAATAGTAGTCGGTATATGGCTTGACGCCGTCAAGGGTGGCGGAGATGGCGGTGCTTTCGATGACACCTTCGTTGGATTCGACCGTAACCCCTGAAGTGGTGGCGAAATATAGATGATATTTCCCTGCGCCAGAAACATTGGTCCATTTAACCACGATTTTGTCGTCCACCAACTTGGCGCTTTCTATGGCCGGCGGTTGGGTGCGGTTGGCGGGCATGGGGAATCCGCTGTCAATATCGACCTGGCTGCAGGAATTCAACGCGACTAGAATTGTGATAAGTAAAATTGGAATTATTGCGCTTTTTTCGTTTGTCATAATCTCAACTGATTAATTATGCGTTTTCAATTTGACCAGGAAACCGTAATTGGACGGCCACATCATCCCGACCAGTTTAGTTTTATCGGACAGAAAAGGAAAATCCAACAAAACTCGGAAGAACCACCTTCTGATTTAAATTAAAACAATTATAACATACCATGAATATTAACGCAATAGACAAGTTGCAAGACAGGTCGTCATCACACCGTTCACATTCACCATGTTACATAGCTTTGTTAAAGTTGTTTATTCAGTATTCATATGGTCTGGACAGTTACACTTTTTCTGGATTAACAGCAAGAGAAGTCAGGCTGAATTGCTTTCGGAAGTCATATATGGGATAAAAGGAATAGACACGAACATGGAAAGGGATGCACCCATTGCGGGAAAGGATAGCTCAATAGGGGATGAGCTGAAACGCAAAGAGGTTGGCTACCAAATAGCCAACCCCACCATCTGCGCCATTATGAAAAGGCCGGAGGCGACCCTACATGGGCCCGCCAACCTGCCATTCGATCAAATGCTGGAAACCGACCACCCGGATTGTATAGAGGTTATTGGTTTCACACTGGATCGGCACATTGGTGAAAACATAAACAGGGTAAGGGCCATCCATAAGAGTAGCCATATGGACATGCTCTCCGCCACAATCGGGGATAACAACCTCCCTGGACCAGCTGCCGGTGGTGGAAACAAGTTCCGCCTCGTCTCCGAGCCTAAGCCGCGCAGTCCATGGTGTGCCGTCATTATAAGTAGACTCGTTGAACAGCTGCGCTTTGGTTTCCCGTTTGCTGCCCGTAATGTCCCCGAAAGTGTCTCCACAAGAGATCATGAACACCATGGAAACGGCAACCAAGCCGAACACCAGGGTTCTTTTCATTTCCATGTCTCCTAAAAAATGGATGGGCGCATAGGCCGGTCCAAAAAATTAATGTTTAATGCGAACTGCAGCTTTTGATATATGGAAAACGTGTTGTGCGCCCACTCTCCAAAACTTGCATTATGGAGATCCACACTTGTTCCAAACTAACCCATTTACCAATAGATATACCACCGCAGCTTGCAACCACTTACAAACTTAGTTATGTAATAATACTATATTAACACCCAATAGTCAATATATTTTACTTAATTACCTTAAGTTTGCTTAAATTTCCACCATCAGGCAAGGATTCAGCGCCATCCGCCCCCCTTATTCGACCCAAAGCCGCATATCTATCTGTATTATCTGGCCTTACATCTGCACATATCCCTGGTGGCCCTCCCCACCCATGATAGACGTATTCTAAAGGCCAAATGAATTCCCACACCCGCAGGTCCTGGCCGCTTTCGGGTTTTCGAACACGAATGTGTCCCCCGCCATCTGGCTGACAAAGTCGATGGTCATCCCATCCACCATATCGAGCAGGTCGGGTCTTGCCAGGATCGTTATATCGTGGCTCAACGATATCTGGTCCCCTTCCTGCCGTTCATCAAACCCGAATTCATATGTATACCCCTGGCACCCACCCCGGGTGACTTCAATCCTCAATCCCTTGTCCTGGGCCTTCAGCTCCTCCTGCATTTTGCGCACTTCCATCGCCGCCCGCTCAGTCAGTTTCACCATGATAAACTCCATTATCGTTATTGATATTGATTCTCATTCTCTTTATTCTATCCTCTTTTTATTCTTTTTAAAACACTTTTCCAAATATCCTTCCCCCAGGCCTTCTGCCCACACAATCCCTCACTCTTTTCTATCCTGTTGTATATTTGCATCTTTCCATGCTTGCCGAAAATATCCCCTCTCCTTTCTCCCGTGAGCGACCTTCGCTCGGCAACGCCTATTGTTAGAACCGGTCTATCTTTTCGCCTTTTTATGTATTTTATATTTATTCCCTATTCTTTTCTTTTTCTTATTGCTATACCCCTTCCCATCCAGTATACTCCCATCATCCATATTGAGCCATACTGCCATCGCAGTTCTGTTCTCACATCATACTATTGGGGATTTATGTCTTCGCCGAATACAGAGCGGCTCCGGGAAGAGCTGACCAAAATCGATGACCAGCACGAGAGAATAACGTCCATTATCGACTTTCTGCTCTGCAGCTTCGCCCAGGACCTGCCGATCGCCGATCTGCAGGAGAAGCTCAAGGAGCTGATCAACCTGCTGCACACCCACTTCACCGACGAGAACTCTCTCTTCTCCCAATACGGCTATCCCCAGATGACCAGCCACATGCAGGAGCATAAGGCGATATTCGAGGAGATAAACGCCCAGTACCAGCTGATCAAACGCGGCGAAAAAACTCTCTCCCCCATCCTGGCCGACCACTTCAAATACCTGGAGGACTGCCATATCGCCAACGCCGACAAGGCATTCCTGGATTACTTCCGTCAGAAACTGACCGTATAACCCTCCCCCCTCCCCCTTCATATCTTTCATTGCGCAAGATTATTTCTGGTAGTATTACAAATGAACCACTACATAAGGGGCGTTAATGAAAAAGAAAGAAAAGGTTACGGGTGATAACCAAAACAGTGAAGTACCCACCAATCAGATTGCTAGATACATTTTCATAATTATTCTTGCATTGATAGCTGCATATGTGGCGCTGAATAGCAGAACTTTCAGGGCCATAGTCGGATACAAGGATACAAAGGTCGATATTTCCACTGAACAAACAGCCACCCCCAGCGCCCCCACGGCAAAAATTAAAGTGGATCAGGATATCGAAACGGCCACTGCCGGCATGACAGGCGTGGAGTCCTCCGGCGCGCCAGCAGGTGATATCGATGTTAAACAAAAGGCCACAACCGCTGAGGGTCCTGTTGTCGGTGTTAAAATAACAAAAACAACAGAGAAGAAATAGCATGAGGCGCTTATGGATATTGCTGCCTCTTTTGGCATGGACCATTGCCTCACCCGCCACTGCAGATAACGAGCCTGTTATAACCGCCGAGCAGATAATCACCACTTGCGTTCAGAAGGGGGAGGTTCCCTGCGCTGTGGGGGTGGACAATAGGACAATCAATATAGACAAGCGCACCTACAACGTGGACAACAAGCTTTTGAACGAGCTTTTGGATGCCGCGAAAAAGCTGGACGAAAAAGAGAAAACACGCTTTGAAGAACTGCTGGGATCCGCTCTGTCGATCATAGACAGAATGGATCGTCTGGAAATCCAGAATAATGAAATAATCGCCCTTCTGAAAGAGAAAAAAGAAGCCGGACATGTAAAACAGGTGGATGGCAAGGAGGCTATCGACCTTAGTCCGGAAGAGATGGAAAAGCTGATCCGTGTGGAGAAAGGGATCGATACCGCATATGAGGACTGGCTGAAGGTAAAGCAAAATGTAGGTAGTGACCGTCTGTTGGAACTGCTGCTAGCCAACTCAAAAGCCTTGAGGGAAGCGGGAAAATATTACGAAGCGCAAAAACGCGCCGAACAGGCATACCAGATGGATCCGGCAAACTTCGATACTCTGAACCAGCTGGGAAGATGCCTGAAAGAAATAGGCGAATATGAAAAGGCGGAGCGAAAACTGCGCGACGCGATAGATGCGGCAAATACAGACCCGGACAAGTCGGCCGCCCTTAACAACCTGGCGGGAGTGTTGCGAGATCAGGGGAAGTATGACGAAGTGGAGAAGCTGTACCGGGAATCGCTTGACATAGACCGCAAAGCGTACGCCGAAGGACATCCACACATCGCCATTGGCCTAAACAACCTGGCGGGAGTGTTGCAAGATCAGGGGAAGTATGACGAGGCGGAGAAGCTATTCCGGGAAGCTTTGGCCATAGACC
>JAOUPQ010000049.1 GCA_029879765.1 Nitrospinota bacterium
TTCCAGATGACCAGGAAAGTTGACGCATGGGCCAAGGTGAACCTTTCCCTCAGGGTGACGGGGAAACGGGAAGATGGATACCATCTGATATCCTCCATCTTCTCCAAAGTGGGACTGGGCGATACCCTGTCCATCACCGCCACACAAGACGGCGCCGTGCGTGTCGAATGCTCCGAGCCTGGCGTGCCATGCGACAGGACGAACCTGGCGGCCAGAGCGGCCATGGCTCTGCAGCCGATGGCCCGCCCGGGGCTGGGAGCGCGGATAGAGATAACCAAGCGGATCCCGGTGGCAGCGGGGCTGGGAGGGGGAAGCTCCGACGCGGCGGCGGCGCTGCAGGCGCTGAATGAAATGTGGGAGGTGGGCCTGGAGCCTGACAAACTGGCGGAGCTGGCCCTTGGGCTGGGGGCGGACGTCCCCTTTTTCCTGGGGAGCCCGATGGCCCATGTGCAGGGGATCGGCGAGAAGATCACCCCTCTTTCTCCCAGGCGCCCCATCCCGATGATCCTGGCCAATCCCGGATTCGGCATCAGCGCGGCGGAGGCCTATCGCGGGGGGAGGTTTGATTTTCGTCCTGCTTCCGATATGGGGCAGGTGATAGAGGATATGGAAAGGGGAGACCCGGCCAGGGTGGTCCGGCATATGGAAAACGATCTTGCGCCTTGGGCCATGGAGGAATACGGGAGCCTGGGCCGACTTAAGGCCGCTTTGGAACGCCTCGATCCTGCGCCGCTGACGGTGGCCATGTCCGGCAGCGGGCCGACGCTGATGGCGATCTACCCCACTCCGGAGGCGATGGCCGCGGCGACGGAAAGGGCGAAAGAAGTGGCGCCGTGGGTGTTTGGCGTGATGACCTTGGTCTGAGATTTCCGTTACAGGTTGTTCAGGATCCCGGCGGAGGATATCAAGAAATCCTCCGTGAACTCCATCTGCTCTTTGGCCGTTTTATGCCGGATGATTTGTGAGGCGGCAAGTGTCAGCCCGGTCCAGTCCTTCTGGCGCCACTGGGCGTTTTCCGGGGGATCGGGCAGAGCAATGTTTTCTATGATTGGGAGCCTGTTGACATAGAAGAAGGGCTCCCCCATGACCCTGTCCCCAGGGCTCATCCCCATCCCCAGGGTAAACCCGCGGTTTGTGGATTCCTCGGTGGCGTATATCACATTGATATCCAGTTGGGAGGACCATATATAAGTGCGGGAGAAACTGCTGATCTGGGAGCAGATTTTCTTTAGCAGGAAGTTGGAGTTGGCAAAATAGCGGCCCAGCTCCGCCATATCCTTCTCGTCCCCGTCATAGGTGAAGGCGCCGCCGCCTGCCAGGGGGTGGTCCAGCAGATCCTCGAAATCCATCTTGATAAGCTCCGGATCGAACCCGAACTTGGCGGAGGTTTTCCGCAGCCACCGGGCGGCGTCCCCGAAGGTGGTATCCTTCAGGTTGAACCTGTCCAGCACCCCGATAAACTCGCTGCCAGGCTCCAGGGCGTATAGTTCGAAGCGGGAAAGGTCCAGGGCCATGCGCATCATGCGGGCGCCGGAGGCTGTGCCGGAGATGAAGGCATGCCGCTTCCCTCCCCAGGTCATCCCCATGTGGGACATATCCTCGGTTCTTTGCACATAAGCGGCGCCAAAGGCCGCCACAAACTGGCTGGCGTAATGGGTCTGGAGCCTGGCTTCCAAAAGATCTTTGGGAGCCACCGAGCCCAGCCAGGTCCAATTGGAGCTATCTTCTGGCCTCATTTCTTCTTCATCTCCAGAGATCGGGGCCAGTCCAGATTGAAAATCAGATGTTGAATCCTGTCCAATCCCCGCAGCTTGGCCGAGCCCAGCTCGCTGAACAGGAAGGCTTCATCCTTCTCCAGCGATTTCTTGACGATGTAGGAGGTGAAAATGCGGTTTTCGACCGGGAATTTTTCATTGGGGATCAAAAGCTCCACAAAATCGTTGGCCATGACCCCTTCTATGCGCTTGGCCACGTTGACGGGGATGCCGAACCGGTCGTCGTTTCTGCTCACCGCCGTTTCGCCAAAATCCACACCGATGCGCACCTGGATGGTATGGCTCTCCCGGGCCGCGCTGTTGTGCCGGGCCAGCTCCTCCAGGGTTCTGGCACAGGCTATGACGGCGCCTTCGCAACCGCTGAAGATGGCCATGAACCCATCGCCGAGCCCCTTGCGATATACGCAGCCGTTGGTGTTGGCGTGGCCGTCAAAGATCCGCTCCAGCACGCTGAACAGGGTGTGGAAATGGAAACCGCCATACCGGTTCACAAGCTTGGTGGATTCGCAGATATCGACGAACAGGGTGGCTTCCCTGTGCATCTGTTCGATTTTGGGAGAAGTAATCAGCTTGGGAAAAGAACCCAGTTCCTCCGGCGCCTTGCCGTTTATAATCTCCTGAATCAGGGCGTTGTCCTCGCTGACGAAATTCTCATACAAGGGCCCTGCCCTCTTTATGAATGTGGTGAATCCGGAGAGGGCTTCCTCCACCCGTTTCAGCGACAGCAAGGCTATGGCCCTGTTGTGGTATGCCACAATTTCGTAGGGCGCCAGCCTAATGGCCTCGTCAAAATCCGCCAGCGCCTCCCTGGGCTGGCCCATCCCCAGGCGAGCCTTTCCGCGACCCAGAAAAGCCTGGGGCAATGTGGGGTCTGTGTCCACGGCTTTGGAGAAGCTTTTGCACGCCCCTTCGGCGTCCCGGAGCCCCAGCATGGCCAGGCCACAGTTATAATGGGCCTTGGCCAGGTCCGGGTCGTGGATAGCGGCGTCGGTATAGTCGGTGACGGCCTGGGCAAAATGCCCCAGGTCCAGATGTTCGTTGCCCCTGTTGAACAAAGCCTGGGAATAGGACGGGTTGATTTTTATGGCGGCGCCGAACGATTCCAAAGCTTCTTCCCAGCGGCCCAGGTCGGAGAGAACCATCCCCATGGCGTTATAGGCCTGGCTGTGGCCAGGGTCGCGCCGGACCACCTCGGTGAATATATCCACCGCCTCATCGAACAGGCCAAAGCGATGACACTCCAGCCCTTTGGACATCAGCGCCTGCAGCTCGTTCAGACCACTATCACTATCCATAATCCGTTCGTCTAAAATCCGTTCGTCTAAATATCCAATGAAAGTTTGGGAATATTTTCTGCGGAATAAAGCCCAAGAAGGCCAACATAACATCCCCCGAGGGTGGAGTAAATGCTCACATCTTTTGGGTGTGTCAACCGCTTGCTTTGGCGGTCCCGCCGCCTTATACCCATAAGGTTTATTGTTTTCCCGCCAAATCAGGGTTAAAATTCAAGATTAGTTTGTATTACCCTGGAAAAGTTTAAATTTCACTGAATTATAAACATTTTGACATTGGTTGTGTAAACAAATGGAGCTTCAAGGAGACTTATTCGAAAACCACGCGGTTAACGAGCTTACAAAGGAGCTGGGCCCAGGCTTTGACCTGATATTGACCAACAATCGCAGGATCATCGTCAGCGTGGACAGGAACCACTCCCCGGCGCGGGCCAGGGTTTCCCGTCTTTTCTCCATGGCCGACAGCGAAACCATCCGCCAGTTGAGCAGATACATTATCATCGGTGGAAAGTTGCCGGTGGCGGTTAAAAGTTTCATCCATGAAAAAGCCCACGCCCTGGCCCCGCGCAAAAAGGGGAAGGGGAAGCTTCACACCAAAGGGGTGGTGTACAACCTCAAGGACATGGCAGACAAAGTGTGGCGTGAATACTTTTCCGGCCCCATGAGCACCCGGATCACCTGGGGAAGCTGGCCCACAAGGACAAAGAAGCGGGCCCGGCGCAAATCCATCCGATACGGAACCTATGACAGGGATCTGGACCTGGTCACCATCCACCCCGCTTTGGATTGCCCGCATATCCCCCAGGCTTTTGTGGAATATGTGGTCTATCATGAGTTGCTGCACAAAATAGTCCCCCCCACGGTCGGCCCAGATGGCGCCGTTCGTTTCCACACAAAAGAATTCAAGGCAATGGAGAAAAAGTTTGATGGTTATAAAAAACTGATGGAATGGCAGAAGGCCCACGTATGGAAAGCGCTGGGAAAGGCGCCGGTTTGTGGATAGATTGGGAACCTGACAGTGCAATTGAAAAATGATTAGCCAGCCGGATGATATAAACGAGTCCGGAATCCGCCGCCGCAAGGAATATGAGGTTGCGGCGCGGATTGAGCAGACCCAGCTTCTGTATAGCCACGGGTTTGTGGGTGTGGCCGCCAATCTGGTCAACAGCCTGTTGGTGGCGGTAGTGCTGTGGGGGGTGATCAGCTCCGTGGCCATCGTCTCCTGGGTGGGGCTGGTGTGGCTGGCCACGGCCGCGCGCTATTTCCTGATTTACAAGTTTCATTCCGCAACCATCACCGGCGACAACTATATACACTGGCAGCGGCTGATGATTCTCATGCTTCTGGTGTCCGGCTCGGTGTGGGGCATGCTGGCTTTATGGCTATATCCTGTCGACTCACCCTTCCACCAGGTTTTTCTGGCGTTCGTATTGGGCGGGATGATCGCCGGCGCCGTGGTGGTGGATTCCGCCGTGTTCGAGGCTTTCATCGTATACGCCATTTTCTCCCTGGTCCCCATGGGGATACGGTTCCTGCTCCATATGGACACCATCCACCTGAGCATGGGAGTCATGGGGTTTATATATCTGGGGGCGCTGATCATAGTGGCCCGCAGCATTTATCTGGCCACGGAAAGGTCGATCTTCCTGAATTATGGACGGCTGGAAGAAAAGCTGCGGGTGGAAAAGCTCAACGAAAAGCTGATGCTGGAAGTGGCGGAACGCAATATAGCGGAGCAAAAGCTGCGGCAGGAGCGTGACCTTTTTGTGGGGGGGCCGGTGGTTCTGTTCCTCTGGAAGGCCACGGAAGGATGGCCGGTGGAGTATGTTTCGCCAAACGTTTCCCAGTTCGGCTACGATTCGGATAATCTTGCCGACGACAAAATGCTTTTCGCCCAGATGGTGAGCATGAAGGATCTGAAAAGGGTGATGGACGAAATCAAGACCCACACCCGGCTGGGGTCCGACTCCTTCCAGCAGGTATACAGGATAATCACCGCCGATGGGGAGGAGCGGTGGGTGGAGGATTTCACCATCGTGATCCGCGACGGCGAGGGAAAGATAACTCATTACCACGGATACCTGACCGACACCACCGAACGCAAAAGGATGCAGGACAAGCTGCAGGAGAGCGAAGAAAGATACCGGCTGCTGGTGGAGCTGTCCCCCTATGCGGTGGTGGTCCATGCCAAATCCAAGGTGGTCTACGCCAACAATACGGGAGTGCGATTAATCGGCGGGGAGAGCCTTGCCGAGTTTGTGGGGAAGAACGTTTATGATTTCATTCACCCGGAATTTCGGCAGCTTGCCAAGGACCGAATAACAGGGCTGGTGGAAGGGGGAAAAAGCGCTCCCATGATGGAGCAGAAGTTTGTAAAAATCAACGGCGAGGTTATAGACGTGGAGGTGGTCAGCGCGCCGTTCATGTATCAGGGCTCCCCCACGGTCATGAGCATGTTCAGCGATATAACCCAAAGGAAAAAAGGGGAGGATGAAAGAAAGAAACTGATTGGAGAACTGAGCGCGGCCCTGAAAAAAGAGGAGGAAGAGCGCAACAAGGCGGAGCAGGCCACCCGGCTTAAGGACAAGTTCGTGGCCATGGTCTCCCACGACTTGCGATCCCCATTTGGCTCCATAATCTCCCTGCTCAAGGTCTTTGATGATGACAAGAACAATCCCCTGGATCCGCAGCGCAAGGAAATTATCGATTCCGTCATCGGAAGCGGCGAAAGAATGATGGCGATGATCGACGAACTGTTGAACCTGACCCGGCTTCAAACCGGGCAAATCACGGTGCGGGCGTGCTTTTTTGATCTTAAGTCCCTGTCCAAACTCACCGCGGAAAACAACCGGTTCATGGCTGAAAAAAAGAAAATCGAAATTGTGGACCAGATCCAGCCAGGCCACCGGGTGTATGGCGACCCTACCCTGCTGGGGCAGGTGATGCAGAACCTGGTGTCCAACGCGGTGAAATTCTGCGACGCCGGGGACACCATCATAATCACCGTCCCGGAGGGGCGCCCCAACACCGTGTCGGTGAAAGATACCGGGGGCGGGGTGGATCGGGATTTCATTGCGGACCTGTTCAAGCATGAGGTGAAGACCACCAGCGTGGGCTCGGCGGGGGAGATCGGCACCGGCCTGGGCCTTCCCTTCAGCCAGGATATCATGACCGCCAATGGCGGGAGGCTGGAAGTGGACAGCCAAGCCACCAGCGGCGCCACCTTCAATATCGTGTTTTCCGACCAGCGCCCCAGCATCCTTGTGGTGGACGATGACGTCATCACCCGCTCCATTCTCGTCAATATGCTCCATCGATATGAATACGATGTCGTCCAGGCTGAAAACGGCAAAGAGGGGATAACGATCCTGGAGCAGAAGGATTTCCACCTGGTGGTGATAGACCTTTTCATGCCGGTGTTCGACGGGTTCGCATTCCTGGAGCGGGCCAGGGAACTGCCCGTGAAGGGGAACATCCCTATCCTGGTTCTCACCTCCGATGAAAAGCTGGAGACAAGGGACAAGGCCTTCCAGATGGGGGCCAATGACTTCATCCACAAATCGATGGTCAAAACCGATTTCCTTCCTCGAGTAAACCGGCTGCTATCCATCTGGAGAGGGTACTAGGGGGCCATGGACTCCGGCGCCGGGAAAGCCAGGTCGAAAAAGAAGACACTGCCCCAGGAGGATCCCCATCCCCCTTTCGACATATCCAAAGCCCTGCGGCTGGTGCGGACGCTGATCAAAAAATACAAGGAGCCGGTGGTGACCACCTATGGCCGCCACAAAAACCGACCGGCCTTCGTCGTGCTGATAAGCTGCATGCTTTCCCTGCGCACCAGGGACGAGCAGACCAGGGCCGCGTCGGCCAGGCTGCTGGCCAGGGCAGACACTCCCCGCGCGATCGCCGCCCTGGAAGAGCGGGAGATAGAAGAGCTCATATATCAGGTGGGGTTTTACCGGACAAAGGCAAAGTCGATAAAGAACGCCTGCCAGGCCCTGATTCGCGATCACCAGGGGCACACTCCGGAGACGATGGAGGAGCTTTTGAAGCTTCCCGGAGTGGGACGCAAAACCGCCAACCTGGTGATCACCTTGGGCCACGGCAAGCCTGGCATCTGTGTGGACACCCATGTGCACCGCATCTTGAACATATGGGGATATGTGGAAACAAAAACCCCGGAAGCCACCGAAATGGCCCTGCGACAGAAGCTGCCGGCCAGGCACTGGATAGAGATAAACAACCTGCTGGTGACCTTTGGCCAGAACCTGTGCAAGCCGGTGTCGCCAATATGCAGCCAGTGCCCCCTGGGCGCCCTCTGCCCCAGGTTAGGGGTGAAAAGAAGCCGGTGACGGCGCCTTGACTTGGGCCTTGGCCAATCTGATAAAGAAACAGGATGAAGTGATCGGGCCAATTTGCGCCTGCATATAAAGAGGAAGAATGACCGAGGACTATTACAAGATACTGGACGTGGACCGGGGTTCCAGCGCGGCGGAGATAAAAAAGGCATATCGCCGCCAGGCGAAGAAATATCATCCGGACAAGAACAAGGATGACAAAGCCTCCGAGGAGATGTTCAAGAAGGTGAGCGAGGCCTATGCCGTGCTTTCCAACAAGGAAAAGCGAGAGCAGTATGACAGGTTCGGCCACGACGCTTTCCGCCAGCGCTATACCCAGGATGACATTTTCAGTGGCGCCAACTTCCAGGATATCTTCCGGGAATTCGGCCTGGGGGATGACATTTTCGGCTCCTTTTTCGGCAGGAGGGGCCAAGCCAGGGGCGGGTTCGGCGGATTCAACTTCGAGGACATCATGCAGGGGCGAAGCTCGGGCCCCATGAAAGGCCGGGATTATTCCATCTCCCTCAACATCCCGTTCATGGAAGCGGCGCTGGGAGGGGAACGCAAACTTTCCTTCACCGCCGAGGGCGGCGCCAAATCTGTCAGCTTCAAGATACCCCCGGGCATCGAAACAGGAAAGAAACTGCGGATCAAGGGGCAGGGAGGCCCCGGAGCCAAAGGCGGCGCCCCAGGAGACGTATATATAGAAATCACCGTGCAGGAGGATCCGGTCTTCAAAAGAAACGGGGCGGACCTCTCTGTGGAAGCTCCCGTCAAATACTCGACCCTGATACTGGGAGGGGAAGTCACCGTCCGAATCCTTGATGGAGAGAGAACCATCATGGTGGCGCCTGGAACCGATCCCGGGAAAAAGATCAGAATCAAGGGGGCCGGCCTTGACAGGCTGAGCTCAAAAGAAAAAGGGGATCTGTACGTATCTCTCCGGGTGGCGATTCCGGAAAAAATATCGGACGCCCAGAGAGAAGCTGTAACAAAACTTGCCAAATTTGGGATGTGATATTGCCAATACGTTAATTTCTGATAATCCATACCCGTCTTTTCGCCCCATGTGTCCTTTTGTTGACAATACGAGCTTTCCAAGATAGACTGGGAAAAGGGGTAAATATCACAGGGAACTGGAAAGTGGAAGAAAAATCCGAACTTATACGCGATCTGACCATGATGGTCTCCTCTGTGGCGGACACCAATAACTTGTTGAGTCTGATAGTCTTGGCCACCATGAAGGTGATGAACGCCAAGGCTGCGAGCCTGCTTCTGATCAACAAGAAAACTGACAAACTGGTGTTCCACACCTGCATAGGAGAAAAGGGAAAAGAGATCAAGAGGTATGAGATCTCCCGGAACGAGGGGATAGTCGGGTGGGTGGCTGAGCGCGGAGAGCCCATTCTGGTGCCGGATGTGAGCAAGGATCCGCGATGGTCCCCCCGGATCGCCGATTCCGTGGGGCTGGAGACCAACTCCATAGCCTGCGCTCCCTTGATGATGAACGGGGAGGTGCTGGGCGTGCTGGAGGTTATAGACCACACGGACAACGAGCCTATGGATGGGGACGACCTGGCCAGGCTGCAATCCTTTTCCGACCTTGCCACCGGGCTTATGGTGAAAGCCCGGGAGTATGAAGAGGTGGCCAAGGAGAACAAGTTCCTCAAAGAGACCATGGGATCGAAACACAAGATCATCGGAAACTCCGCCGCCATAAAAAAAGCCATCGATGACTGCGCCAAGGTGGCGAACTCCAAGGCCACGGTGCTGATCACCGGTGAATCCGGGATCGGAAAAGAGCTTTTCGCCCGGCTGGTCCACAGCCTTTCCCCCCGGGGGCACAAACCCCAGGTGGTGGTGAACTGCGGCGCCCTGCCGGAGACTCTGCTGGAGAGGGAGCTTTTCGGCAACGAAAAGGGGGCATACACCGGGGCGGACTCCCGAAGGCCGGGTCTGTTCGAGGCGGCGGACAGCTCCACCATATTCCTGGACGAAATCGGGGAGACTTCCCCGGCGATGCAGGTGAAGCTGCTGCGGGTTTTGCAGGAGGGGACGTTTTTCCGCCTGGGAGGGCAGACCCCCATCCATGTGGATGTGCGGGTGGTGGCCGCCACGAACAAAAAGCTGGAAGCGCTGGTGGAGCAGAAACTGTTCCGCGAGGATCTGTTCTATAGGCTGAACGTCATAAGGATAGAACTTCCCTCCTTGCGGGAGCGGGGCGAGGATGTCATCATCCTGGCGGAGCATTTTTTGAACTATTACTCCATGGAAATGAACCAGAAACCGAAGCGGTTCGATCCCGATGCGCTGGCCGCCCTGGCCAACTACTCCTGGCCCGGCAATGTGCGCCAGCTGCAGAATACCATCGAGCGGGCGGTGATAATGGCCGAATCCGACACCATAACCGTGGAGGACCTGCCGCTGGAAATCGGCGAATTCCAGAATAAGGCGATCAAGGTGGGGGCCACATTAAAAGACGCGGTGGACAACTTCAAGAAGGATTTTATTCTTAAATCGCTGGCGTTCAACAAGGGAAACAAAACCAAGACAGCCAAAGTTCTGGATATACAAAGGACTTACCTGAGCCGACTGATCAAGGATCTGGAAATGGGCTAGGCCCCATTTCCAACAGGCGGATGAACGACTACCTGCTTTTCGTAGCCGGAGTGGCCATGGCGGCCATCACCGTGTTCCTTATGCGCGAAATGACAAAACCACCCGCCCTTTCCCGACGCCAGGCCAGAAGCAACGGAGGCGGCCGAGGAGGGTTTGGCGGAGCCGTGGGGGAGATCTTCACCCCGAAAGTGCTGGTCATCGAATTCGACGAAATGGGGCCGGGGCTCCAGGTCAATGGCGAGTATCACAACCCCTTCGAAAGAGTGCGGGTGGATCTGGTGGCGGCGGAGGTCTCCACTGGCGGGGGCGCCATGGAGATGGTGTGCGCCGAAGATGAGGACGAGAACGATCTGACCGGAAAGTATATCGGAGACCTGGTGAACCTGGCCAGCCCCACATGGCTGGAGGAGGATCAGGCGGGCAAATTCCGGGCGCCCATGCGCGATATCGAGATGGAGGAGAAGATCACCGATATCCTGGGAAAGGTGGATGACATGGCGGAGCGAATGGTACACGCCATGGACACGGAACTGGGGGAGTATTCCCTGGACGAAAAGAGCCTGGAGCAATATCTGGACACCTTCCTGTCCGATTACGATGTGCGCGCCCTGATGGATAAACTCAAGGAGATTTTTCCCTGGCAGGAGGGGCACGTCACCCTCACCACATGGTTCACCGACCCGGATGACGGCATACTGGATGAAATCCCCATCACCTTCCGGCTGGATGAGGAGGACTCGCAAACCCTGTTCGGGAATTTAAAGATCATGGTGGCCAACTCCCTGCTGGCGGAGATGGGGGTGGATCTTTTTGAATACCGCAAAGTGGTCCTGGAAGAGGTGGACGAAGGGGAGCTGTGAATCATAAAGATCCGCGAGAAGCGTCCTGACGCATCCCTCCATCCTGATGGCGGCAGTCGCGCCCCGCGGCGCCCGGCCGGGCCCTTATCCTACTTGGCGGCTTTCTTGGCGATTTTTTCCGCAGTCTTCCGCGAGTAGTAGGCGCAGGCTCCCTTCTTGGCGTCAGGCTCCACCCCATCTTCCTTGATAACCTTCTTGAACTTGGCTTCGGGCACTTTCAGTTCCTTGGCCCATTTGGACGCGCTCAGCATTTCATCTGCCATGGTTGCTCCAGATATGAACAGGTTATTATCCGATCCCAAAGGCTCCTTTCGGGCCTTTCTTTCTCTTTCATTCGCCAATCGATGGGAATATACTATAACTCAAAGCCAAACATAAGCAAATATTCCAAACTGAGGAGGGGTACATGGCGGTAAAAGTCGGCATTAACGGGTTCGGACGGATCGGCAGGAATTTCTTCCGGGCCTGCATGGGCCATGATGATATAGAAATAGTCCTGGCCAACGATATCACCGACGCGGTGACGCTGGCCCACTTGCTCAAGCACGATTCCACCATGGGCGTGCTGCCGGACCGGGTGGAAGCCGGGGATAACGCGGTGATCGTCAACGGCAAATCCATACGCATCACGGCGGAGCGCGACCCGGCCAACCTGCCCTGGAAAGAGATGGGAGTGGACGTGGTGGTGGAGTCCACCGGGCTGTTCACCAAGCGGGCCGACGCGGCCAAGCATCTGGCGGCGGGCGCGAAAAAGGTGATCATATCCGCCCCGGCCAAGGAGGAGGATATCACCATCGTCCTGGGCGTCAATGACGACAAATACAACCCCGCTTCCCACCATGTGATATCCAACGCTTCCTGCACCACCAACTGCCTGGCGCCCCTGGCAAAGGTAATGATGAGCAATTTCGGCATCAAGAGCGGGCTGATGACCACCATACACAGCTATACCAACGACCAGCGGATCCTGGACCTGCCCCACAAAGACCTGCGCCGATCCAGGGCCGCCGCCCTCTCCATGATCCCCACCACCACCGGCGCCGCCAAGGCCCTGGCCCTGGTGATCCCGGAGCTGAAAGGAAAACTGGACGGGCTCTCCATCCGGGTGCCCACCCCCAACGTATCCATTGTGGACCTGGTCATCAACACGGAAAAAGCCACCACCGTGGAGCAGGTGAACGCCGCCGCCAAGGCCGCCAGCGAGGGCGCCTTGAAGGGGATTTTTGAATATTGTGACAAGCCGCTGGTCTCCAGGGATTTCAACGGCAATCCCGCCTCCAGCATTTTCGACGCGGGCACCACTTATGTGGTGGACGGAACCACGGTGAAGGTCATGAGCTGGTACGACAACGAATGGGGATACTCCTGCCGGGTGCGCGACCTGATAAAGTTCGTCGCCTCCAAGGGTATCTAACGCAAGACAAGCAATGATCCGGGTTCCGGCGCTCTGGGGGGGGCGCCGGAGCCGTCGATCAAAGGGGGATCGGCATGAAAAAACTTTCTATTGATCAGGTGAACCTGAAAGGGAAAAGGGTCTTTATCCGGGTGGACTTCAACGTCCCGCTGGAAAACGGCAAGGTGGCGGACATCACCAGAATAGAGCAGGCCCTGCCCACCATCCGGCACGCCATCTACGAGGGGGCCAAGGTCATTGTCGCCTCCCACATGGGCCGCCCCAAGGGGGTGGTCGATCCAAAAGCTTCCCTGTCCCAGGTGCTGGACGTGTTCAAGTCGATGCTGGGCCGCCCGGTGGCCTTTGCCGAGGATTGCGTGGGGGAAAAGGCGGAAAAGGCGGTGGCGGAACTGCAGGAGGGGCACGCCCTGCTGCTGGAGAACCTGCGCTTTCATAAGGAAGAAGAGAAAAACGACACCGAATTCGCAAAAAAACTGGCCTCTCTGGCGGATGTGTATGTGAACGACGCCTTCGGCGCGGCCCACCGGGCCCATGGCTCCACCGTGGGGATAACCCAGTTCGTCAAGCCTTGCGCGGCGGGATTTTTGATGCAGAAGGAGATCGAGTATTTCAACCGCGCGCTGACAGACCCCAAAAGGCCCCTGGCGGCCATCCTGGGGGGCGCCAAGGTATCCAGCAAGATATACGCCCTGGAAAACCTGATCGACAAGTGCGACATCATGATTATCGGCGGGGGCATGGCCTTCACTTTCCTCAAGGCCAGAGGGCTGGAGATCGGCGATAACATCCTGGAGCCGGATATGCTGGAAGGGGCCAAGAAGGTGCTGGAGAAGGCCAGGGTCAAGGGGGTGAAGTTCTACATGCCGGTGGATTTCGTGGTGGCGGACAAAATAGAAGAAGGCGCCCGGACGGAACTGGTGACTTTCCACGACCTGCCCAAGGGAAAGATCGCCCCGGACATCGGCCCGGCGTCCATATCCCTTTTCAACACCGCGCTGGCCAAGGCGGCCACCATTGTTTGGAACGGGCCCATGGGAGTGTTCGAGAAGAAGACCTTCGCCCCAGGGACCATGGGGATGATAGATACTTTGAAAAAGAGCAAGGGGCTGACCGTGGTGGGGGGAGGAGACAGCGCCCTGGCGGTGAACATGGCCGGGGCCACCAAGGAAATGGATTTCATCTCCACCGGCGGCGGCGCGTTTCTGGAATTGCTGGAAGGCAAGACCCTGCCTGGGCTGGCGGCGCTGGACGACGCCTGATACGACCTGACAATTACCTCTGGAGCGAATAAAGCAATGCGCAAAATCATAATCGCGGGCAACTGGAAGATGAACAACACCATCAGCCAGGCCCAGGACCTGATCGCCGGGTTGACCAAAAACGGCGGAGATATGCACAAGGTGGAGGTTATCGTGGCCCCTCCTTTCACCGCCCTTCGCAGCGTGTACGACATCCTGGGCCAGTCCAGCGTCCATGTGGCCGCCCAGAACCTTTTCTGGGAGGAATCCGGCGCCTACACTGGCGAAGTCTCCGCCATGATGATCAAGGAGGCCGGATGCAAATGGGTGATCATAGGCCATTCGGAACGGCGACAGCTCTTCGGCGAAACCGACGAGACGGTGAACAAACGGGCCAGGGCCGCCCTGGCCTCCGGGCTCAAGCCGATCGTGTGCATCGGCGAGACCCTGGAGGAAAGAGAAGGGGGACGGACCTATGACGTGCTCCACCGCCAGCTGGACGGCGGGTTAAACGGGCTATCCGCGGAGAACATGGCGAAAGTGACCATCGCATACGAGCCGGTGTGGGCCATCGGCACGGGGAAGACCGCCACCTCCGCCCAGGCCCAGGAGGCCCACGAGAAAATCCGGGCCAAGCTCTCCTCCATGTTTGGCCAGGGGGTGGCGGACAAGGTTCGCATCCTCTATGGCGGGTCTATGAAGCCGTCCAACGCCCTGGAGCTTTTGAGCCAGCCGGACGTGGACGGCGGACTGATCGGCGGCGCCAGCCTGAACGCCCACGATTTCGTGGAGATCATAAAGGCGGGGATCGAAGCGGAGAAGTTATAGAGCCGGGAAAAGAGGCCCGGCTCACACAAC
>JAOUPQ010000257.1 GCA_029879765.1 Nitrospinota bacterium
AACAAATACTATGACGTACTCGGAATATGTAAGAGGCGCCCGGCTTCTCTTTGGTTCCCCTAATTAGAGGTATGTCCAAGGGAGGGAGAAGATCACGGCTTGGCATTCTCTGCAAGCATCTTGCTAGCGAATTGCTAGCAGGGCGCTTGCAGGCCTTGATATGTCCTACTTGGCTGGGATGAATACCACCCGAAGATCGCCAAGCCATTTCAAGTTTCCACACCTTTGGCGAGTGGAAACTACATGGAAACTTTGAAGTTTCCAGGGGTGGAAACTTCGGGCATTTTTGGAAACCATGGAAACTTCGGAGTGGTTGATAACATGAGCCTTAAAATCTGAAGTTTCCAAAAAGGGCCAAGTTTCCATGAGTTTGTTTCCACCCGTGAAATGGAAACTTCAGAGGTCAAAAACGATGTTTCCAGGAAACTTCGTGGAAACTACATGGAAACGAACCAGGTTGCTGGAGCTCATGCTTCAAGGATGCCGGACCATTCGCGTGCAAAGAGAGAGAATAAAAGGCGATAATATTGTATAAGAAGGAGGAATATAATCATGGCCCCTCACTCTCCGCCAGGGCTTCTCAAGGAGGATATATATATAGGATATATATATATTTGAGAGACAGAAGGAGCGCAGGGACAATGGATAACGGATTTTCTGGTGGTAACCGTATGGTAACCGTAAACCATCCAGCCGCCACCAGAAAACGCTATCTTATTGATTTATATAAGCCGACGGTCAGGATTGAACTGACGACCTGCTGATTACGAATCAGCTGCTCTACCACTGAGCTACGTCGGCGAGATATTGATTTTAATACATCAAAGGGATTTTGTGGAATATTCATTTGAATATAATTGATTTTTTTTGGGATGGAAAGAAGCGCTACGTAAACGACACACCGCAGCATGGCGCCACCATTTCGTATCACACTCTATCTCTTTGTTTTATTTTACTTTACTGTTTGCTTCTATTTTATCAGATATGAGGTATGGATATATTTTCATAAATCATAATCCAGCCCAAACGCTATCCTATTGATATTTCTTACATTATTACATGTTTCATTTATGGCGCCATATATGCATATAGGATATATAGCTGCAAGTAGAGCCTCCTCAAGCAAACTACATTGTAGTAAGGGCTGGAACCCCCCATGTTTCAGCTTATTCGGATGAATATCCGAATGACTTAAGGCAGACGGCCTCGAGAGCTCCTCCTCGAGGTCGTCATTTTTTTTCTGGATTCTCCCCCTCTTTGCTCATATCAATAATTATAATTGACCTTTAGGCAAATTGTTTGATATCCTTTGGACGCAGGATATTACAGTCACAAGATATACTCCACTGTAATTTATCATTACATGCACACTTCGGCGAGACCATATGGGTGATCTAAAAAATCAGATTTTTTTGCAGTACATTAACCGGGCCCTGGATCAGGCGCGGGAGGAGTACATCAAAAAAAACATCCCGAAAAAGGAAAAGCGATTTCTTATCAAGGGGATAACATATGAGATCAGCAATTGCCGGTTTGATAATGGCAAATTTCGATATGAGATCAGTTCCAAGATCCCTCAGGATTTAGTTCTCAGTAAGTTCGCTATTGAGCAGTTTTTCAAACGGGTCGTCAAGATTATGAACTCCATGGACAAGAAGCCAACTGAGTTTTCCAAGGAAAATATAGTCCAGAACACTTCGGAAATGGAGCATAAGGAGCGGGATTACGTGAAGCTTGTATACGACTATTCCGAGGATGAACTGCACTCGGCCGAGGAGGTGGAAAAAAGGTTCAAACAGCACCAGGCCAAGAACATCCCCATCCCCCATTTCCCCGGGGTCACCACCCCCTCCGGCAAGCTGGTTATCGCCATAGTCGAAGAAAAGATGGCTAAATACATTCGTCAGAATATGAACGACTTCATTAAAGCCAACGAGGAAGTGAAGACAAATATCAAAATCTCTTCGCCCAAAGCCGATAAAAAGCCAAAAGCTGCAAAAACATCTGTAAAGAAAGTTTCTGCAAAGGTTGCGAAAAAGGCCTCAGCCAAACCTACGAAGAAACCGGCCGTCGCAAAACCAAAAGTTAAACCAAAAGCCGCTTCAAAGAAGAAAAAGTAATCTATCATGAACGAAGAATTCCAAATACTGCTGAACAACTCCCAAGCCCGGCTCAACAGGCTTCGAGGCCATCTTTGACCTGGATTCATTAAGAGCGGAAGCGAAAAAGCTTGAGACTGTAATCTCAGCCCCAGATTTCTGGAAGGATCCGGAAGCCACGAAGCCCATTATGAAGCGCAGGGCGTTCATCAATGACACTCTGGAGCGAAACGACAAGCTCAAAAAGCGCCTGGACGATATCGCCGGGCTGGCCGAGATTGTGGACGAGGAAGAGGACACCGGCATGGAGGCGGAGATTTTCTCCGAGCTCACAGCTTTGTCCGCCCAGATCCGCAAGACTGAGCTTGCCTCCATGTTATCC
This sequence comes from Nitrospinota bacterium, assembly GCA_029879765.1. Taxonomy (GTDB): domain Bacteria; phylum Nitrospinota_A; class UBA7883; order UBA7883; family UBA7883; genus JAOUMU01. The sequence goes on from JAOUPQ010000257.1 coordinate 2,482, forward strand.
GGCGAGCATGACGCTGATAACGCCATAGTGGAGATACACCCAGGCGCCGGGGGCACGGAGAGCCAGGATTGGGGGGACATTCTCCTGCGGATGTATCTGCGCTGGGCGGAGCGGCGCAAATTCAAAACCCAGGTCATCGACCTGCTCCCAGGGGAGGAGGCAGGGATCAAAAGCGCCACTTTCATCGTCACCGGAGAATACGCATATGGCTATCTGCGGGCGGAGATCGGAGTGCACAGGCTGGTGCGCATCTCCCCTTTCGACAGCGCCAAACGCCGCCACACCTCCTTTTGCTCCGTGGCCGTCACTCCGGAGATAACAGACGATATAGAAATCGATATCAGGGAAGACGACCTAAAGATAGACACATACCGTTCCTCCGGCGCCGGGGGCCAGCATGTCAACGTCACCGATTCGGCGATCCGCATCACCCATCTGCCCACAGGAGTGGTGGTCAGCTGCCAGAACGAACGGAGCCAGTATAAGAACAAGGCCTCTGCCATGAAAGTGCTAAAAGGAAAGCTGTACGCCCTGGAGGAGGATAAGCGCCGGGAAAAGCTGGAGGGGCTGACCGGCGAGAAGAAAGGAATCCAATGGGGCTCCCAGATCCGCTCCTATGTGCTCCAGCCATACCAGATGGTGAAGGACCTGCGCACCCGGATCGAGGTGGGGGACGTGAACCGCGTCCTGGATGGCGACCTGGACGCCTTTATTGAGGGATATCTGCTCAAAGGGCCGACAAAAGGGGCGCCGGTGGAAGATGAGAATGAGGCGGAGTGATTCTGGGCCAAGGACATCACTGCCCGCTATTTCGTCAGCTATTGCATGGGATGGCGCAGGAGCCAATGAGAACCTTGGCCACGAAAGGTGAGGTCCATGCCCGGACCATCGCTCCGTAATTGAGCTGGAACCTGACTTCGGCGCCGACACTCAAATCGGACTTCACAACAAGATGATCGCTACTGGCCCCGAGAATCTCCATGCCAGCAGGGGGAAAGAGCCCCATAGGATCTGTGTCCTGAATGCCTATGGCAAGGATCGCCTGCGATATAGAGCCCCGATCCTTGGTGGATAGCTTCTCTCCAAAAGCGGTTTGAGCCATTTCGCCCCATGGCTGGGACGGCTTGACCTTACATTCCACCACCTCGGCGACGAGAGTGATGGCGTCGGTGTACAGCCCATCAATCGGAGTTCGATGCAGAGGCTCGCAACCTAGCATTATCGATTCCCCCAGACGCAGATTGTTGACCCGTCCGATGTCGGCGGTGTCGAGAGCCCATTGGATGCTCGCCGAGTTTCCGGCGGATACCATATGAACCCTCAGGCCAAAGGCAGTGGAGATAGAGTCCACCAAGGCGGATAGCTCCGCCATATTTCTGTTGTCAGGCGCAACTCCGCTGCGGCAGGCCAGGTTTGCGCCTATCCCCTTTAGCTCAATGTTGGGAAGACGAAGTGTCTTCTCCACCATATCGTGAAGGTCGTCGGGCATGATACCTTCGCGCAGGTCGCCCAATTCCACCATAAGTGTCACACCATGGGTCTTATTTGCCCTCGCCGCGGCTTGCGCAAGTTTTTGTATAACGGCAAGCTCTGTGTTGAAGCTTATATCTGCGTGAGCCACCACCCTGTCCACCTGGCTGAGCATGGGAGAGCGGATCAGCGTCATTGACGCCTGAACACCCGCAAGACGCATCGCTTCGATATTTTCGATGCGGGAATCACCCAGCCCGGCCACCCCTGCGCGAAGAAACGCTTCGGCTATCTCAGCAGAACCGAGGCAAGCCTTGGTGACCCCTGTCACCATAATCCCCCTGGCGCCCAGCCGTTCTACCAGGGTACGGGCGTTGTGGTGGATTTTGTCGAGGTC
>JAOUPQ010000256.1 GCA_029879765.1 Nitrospinota bacterium
CACCCACACCCAGTCCACCTGATGGGGCGCGGCGGCGGCGGACAGGGCCTGCCACAGTTCCTGGTTCTTCACAGGCTTTTTGCCCGCAGTGCGCCAGTTGTTCTTCACCCATCCATGGATCCACGATGTCATCCCCTGGATCACGTAGTTGGAGTCGGAACAGACGATGACGCGGCTGGATCTCTTCAGCGCTTTCAGTGACTCGATGGCGGCGGTCAGCTCCATCACGTTGTTGGTGGTCCTGGGGCTGTATCCGCTCAGCTCTTTTTTGTGGCCCCCAGACTCCAGCACAGCGCCCCATCCTCCGGGGCCGGGGTTGCCGCGGCAGCCGCCGTCGCAGAAGATTTCGACCAGGGGTTTTTGAGAGTTCATATTACGGGCGCTGGAAATTTAGCCGCCAAAATCCATATCGAAACGGATGGTGAAGGTGTTATCTCCAGCCTTGTCAGGATTGTTGTAGATATTATATCCCACCAGCACGCTGACCGCGGGGCGGGGGGGGACGACGAATCGCCAGGCCACTCCCAGGCTAAGCGCTCCCAGATGGTGGGCGCCGCTCATATAGTCCACCGCCACCCACAGCCGCTCGTCCAGTTCCGCCAGGGTCCTGTCGAAGGAGAAAAGGAATCCGGCGCTATCCTCCTTTCCCTGGTCATCCAGCAGCCGGTTGCTGGAGCCGATATACAGCCCAGCCGCCACCCGGCCCACCGGAGGCAGGCTTTTGGAAACCAGGCCATAGGTGATGTTGATGTCGGCCTTGGCCTGGGAGTCGCCCATTTCGTACACACCAAAAGCCACCCCGGGAGTGTGGCGGGCGATGGCGCCTTCTTTGAGCACTACCTTGAAGTTGTAGGCCAGCGGGTAATCGGTCTGTTCGCGCAGATCCAGGCCAGCTTCCATGCCGAACATGTAGTTTTCGAATATGCCGAAGGTGAGCCCTATGTCGACCGGGTTGGAATGGCCACCATCACTTTGCTTTTTCATGATGGTGGTGGTGTTGTCCACATCCACATGCAGAAAAAACTGGGGCGTCACGTCCGGAGACGGAATCGTCACCTGGGACGATGGAGTGGCCAGAGAGCTGGAGCCCGACAAAAGAAAAGACATGGCGGCGGCGGCATGAACCAGACGGGAGCAAAAGCCGTAGGATATCGTTTGTTCCATTAAAACCTCGCAGTCACCTGACCGAACAAACCATTCCAGCCCACATATACTTTCTCCGTGTCGGTGTTCACATCCAGGGTGATCCCCCGCCACCCAAGGCTCACACCCACGTTCTTTAGCGGATTCACGTCCGCATAAAACGCGATGTCGTACAATTTTGATTTATCAAACCCTATCCAGGCCGCGTCCATCCCCAATCCTATCATCTTCACAGGATATACCCGCACCGACCCTGTCACCATGGGCAGTCCGATGTTTATCGACGCGGTGGTGGTGATCAGGTTATAAGCGGTCAGCCTGGTGGAGGTGTTAAGAAGATCGGCGGCCAGCCCAAGGTTGAAGTGACCATGCTTTCCATTGACCAGGCTTGCGTCCAGCCCGATCCTGGTGGACTTCACCTGGATTTCGCTTTCCACCTCCGTGTTCACCTTGAACAGGACATCCTTGAATATCAGCTCTTTTTTCAGCCGGGCCGTGGCCAGGTAGTTCACATTGAAGGTGTCCGCCCAGATCCGCACACTGTCCGATAGCCGGGCGCTGGCCCCCATCACCACCACAGTCTTGGTGGTTCCCATCCCCAGTTCGCTGGAAAGGTCGATGCTGCTCCCCTCCACTCCGGACTGGACCTCGGCGGTGAAGGAAGTGCCCCAGAATCCTATGCGGGCCTCTATATAGTCATAATTCCCATAGGGGGTGGTATCCTCCACGACAGGAGGGCCATACCCCTGCTGGTTTGTTTCTTCTCCTCCCCGCCATGGGTAAAAAGACTTCGATCCGCTCTCCGGACCAGTCTGTTCCGTTCTTTCCGGTTCCGGCCTTCTGTAAATGCTCGGATAACCAGGCTCCGGTTGCCGATCCTGAGTCGGGGGCGGTTGGGTCTGTCTTCTTTGGCTGTCCGCCGGAGCGGAGCGCCGGGAGGGCGCAGGGACGGATGGCTGGGTGATGGCTGGGGCGGAACGCCGGGCCGGGGGCCGGGTGGCGGCAGGGGCGGAACGCCGGGTCGGCGGCTGGGTTGCGCCAGGGGCGGAACGCTCGGAGGGCGCGGGGACGGAGGGTTGGACCGAAGGGTCGGGAACCGTCTCATCATATTCAGTGTCCGCCTGCTCCTGCTCCTGGGACTGCTCCTGCTCCTCATCGCTCTTCTTCTCTGGCCACATGCTCCAGGTCCTGTTGTCTGTGTCCGCCTGGGCAACGGCTGGATATTCCAGCGCGACAGGCTCCATGCCCGTTGTGTGTTCCATCGCCGCCGCAGGGGTGGCGAAAAGGGTTATAGCGGCAAGAGTGGGTAACAAATCTGTAAACATTTATTTAAAGCTCCATGTTCGATGCCCAGCCGAACCGGCCTCGGCCGTCTGGAAACAAAATCAAAGTTTCTATTACTCTTGTTCTTGGGATTGAGTCGAGTGGAGGTAGTTGACGCCGGAGGTGATATAGGCGGCGTAAACAACACAGGGGAATATCAATAGCTGAAGTAACGCATGGAATGTCATTTTCCAAGAGACGTCCATTACCATAGCCTTCCTTAATATATTTTCCATTTGCCTAAATTATTCCGCATCATCGTAATAAGTATTGCGCTGCACAATCACATATTTTAACTGCATGGCCTTAGATATGCATACAGCGGATTATAAATCATGAAAGTAGCGCTTGCCACAAGATAAGGTAAATATTTTTCTATTTGAGATGCATTGTTGGACACAAAGGTGAGCATGCTTACTTTATTATCATGCCCATTCCTGGCATTATCACTGTTTTCCCTTGATCTCCAGTAATTTTCCATATCCTGCTTGGCCTCATGTTCCATTGCATCGTACATTCGAATTGGATGAGCCCCAAACTTAACAATATGTATAATAACGAATAGCAATAAATATATAAACAGATGTTGCGCAAGATGAGCATATTGATTACAAATAGATTCATCATTCATCGGCCTGTGTATTATTGTTAAGCTAATATATTTATATGTAGATATTGCTGCTATTGCCAGCAGTAATGAATAGCTAGAAAGATACAATATGGCAACAGATCGGTATTGTATCGCCCTAGTTAAGGCAAAACTGTATATAATATAAAATTCTGGCGGCAACAATACCACTTTATACGTTGGAAGCAATAATATTGATATTTCCATATCTTTCACCAATGCCTTAATGCTTGTTTGTTATTCTTAAGGAATAGCCTTACATACCTGGCCAGATAGCTTAGCCAGTCTTTGACATTCAAAACGGACAACGTTCATTATCTCCCACTTGGGCGTCTTATATCAACAACTCTAAGTTGCAGTCTCTCCATGGAGCCCCATCGGTTTATCTCCGGAGTATACGCCAGATCCACTTCCTGGTTTTTCCAGTCAAACTCCCTGAAATAATCCCCCATCCCAAAGGCCACCGCCTGCACCGGCCCTCCAACCCCGGCCACCGAGAACCGGACACTGCGGCCTTCGTCCCCCATGAACTCCGGCGGCGCCAGAAGCCGCAATCCTTTGCCCATGAAAAGCGGAGGCTCCATGGAATCCCCAAACGGCTCCAGCAGAGTCATCCTTCGCACTGTCTCCTCCGGCAGCGCGTCCGGATTAAGGAGCATGTCGACGAGGAGTCTTGGCCCGTAGGTGGTGGATTCCATGGCTGTCCTGGCCACCTGGAGGAATTTTTCCTTGAACAGCTCGAAGTTGCCTTCACTGACATAAAGACCCGCCGCCCCCTTGTGCCCTCCGAACCTGTCCAGGGTGTCCCCGGTTTGCAAAAGGGCTGAGTGCATATCGAAAGCCGGGGTGGATCTGCAAGAGCCTTTTCCCATCCCGCCGGAAAAACTCACCATCACCACCGGCACGTTCCACAGGTCCACCAGGCGGGAGGCCACGATACCGATGACACCGGGGTTCCACTCCTCCCCCCGCAGCACCAGGGCCGCCCCCGTCTCATGTTCGGTCAGCTTCTCCGTCATGGCTCGGGCTTCTTCCAGGATCTGGTTCTGTATTAATTTTCTTTTGTTGTTGTCCGCGTCCAGGGTGGCCGCCAGCCTGGTGGCCAGTCGCGGATCTGTGGTGGTCAGTAGATCCAGGGCCGTCTGCACATTGTTCATTCTGGAAGCGGAGTTGAGCCTGGGCGCCAGATCGAAGGAGATGTCCCGGGAGGTCACAGCCCTGCCATTGAGACGGCAGACCTGCTTTAGGGCCTCC
>JAOUPQ010000050.1 GCA_029879765.1 Nitrospinota bacterium
TTATCTTCACCCTGGTACTGTTCGTGCTGGAGCCTTTGTTTTTGCACAAGTGGTTCCACCGCCGCGCCACTGCCGACCCGGAGGGGACCTTCCGCATAGTGCAGACCCTGCACTGGGTGTTGCTGACGGTGAGCCTGGTTACGGTGTTCGTGTCGCTGCTGGGCGCCCACGGAACGCAGTTTTAGCCAAAGCGCGCTGCCGGAGGGCTGGCCGGCCATGGGACTCCCCTGGTTCGGCAAGGCCCGAATCAGGTTAAAAACGCCCCCATGTTAAGCAGCCGCTTCACCCTTGGCCGCAGTTCCTGAATCAGCATCTCCTTGCCCACCAGGTCGTTGGCTCCCGCCCGGAACGCCGATTCCCGCTCATCGTTTCCGCTGGAGGTGACCACCAGCACCGGGATCATTTCCGTGGCGGTGTCCGCCTTGATTTCCCTTATGACCTCCAGGCCGGACATCCCCGGCATCATCAGGTCGAGAATCACCAGGTGCGGATTTTTGTCCCGGACAATTTTCAATCCCGCCGCGCCATTATTCGCCTCCAATATTTCCAGATCCAGCTGGCCCAGAATGGTCGATATTATCTTCCGATAATCAGCGTCGTCATCCACCAGCAGCACCAGCGGCTTGCGCACGGGCAGATGGATATAAAACACGCTTCCCTCCTTTTCCCGGCTTTCCACCTCCAGGTCTCCATCGTGGGCCCTGATAATGTCCATGACATATGGCAGCCCCAGGCCGGTCCCTTTTTCCCCGGATGTCCCCAGGGTGGAGGTCTTGATATCCTGCCGAAAAAGGTCCGGAAGCAATTTGGCGTTGATGCCGCAGCCCCTGTCGCCCACCGCCAGAACCGCCCCGGGTTTCTCCGGCTGGAACACGCGCACCACCCCCCCCTTGTGGGAGAACTTTATGGCGTTTTCCACCAGGTTGCCCAGCGCTTCGGAGAGCAGCCCGACATCGGCGTATATCCTCGTCTCCGCTATCAGTCCGTTCACCAGCTCCACCTTTTTCTTGTCCGCCATGTTCTGGTGGGTGTTGAACACATCCGCCACCAGAAATCGCGCGTCTATGAACTGGCGCCGCGGCATGATCGCGCCCGACTGCAGCCTGCTGATATCCAGCAACTCCTCGATCATCTTGAGCATGCGTTCGCCGGAACTGATTACCTTGGAGACTATGTCCCTGTGTCGGTCATCCAGCTGCGGGGACTGGTCATCGTGAATCAGCCGCAGCAGGCTGATCATGGTGGAGAAGGGGGATTTGAGGTCGTGGACCACCAGGGAGACGAACCTGTCCTTAAGCTGGGTGGCCTCCACCGCCACCTCTTTTTCCCTCACCGCCTTTATGCGCGCAGCCTCCGCCTCGGAGTGGGCCGCCCTGGTCTCCCTGTTCAAAGATTCCATCCGCTTCAGCGCCGTCTCCAGATATTCCTTGGTCACGAACAGGTTCTCGTTGGAAAAAACCAGATCCTCCTGGGCGCGGATTCTTTCCGTCATGGTTCCCAGCTTTTCTGCCACCACGTGGATAAGGTGCTTCTCCTCCTTCATGAAAGGGCCCTCGTCCAGATGGGGAGTGGGCTGGCAATAGCTGACCTCCACCACTCCTTCCACCTGCCCGAACACCTTCACCTCCGCCTTGATCCCGAATTTGGGGTCGGCGGACTGCCCCGCCATGGCCACGATGCCATCCACATCCACGCGAACGCAGGTGAGGTTCGGATATTTGAAGGCGGCGGGGAGCAGGCCAGCCACCTGATTGATCACGCTGCGCAATGGTTTGGTCGGGTCCGAGCAGGCGGCGGAAACCTGATACAGGCAGTCGAGCTCTTTTATTCTTTCGTCAAGATTTTCGGTGAGCAGTTGATACATCTCCTCGGCGGCCTTGCGCTCGGTGATATCGCGGGCTATTGCCAGGATCCTGACTTCCCCTTTATATTCCGGCGCAGCGCAGGCGCTCACCTCCGTGGGAATCCGATAGCCGTTTTTGGTCTTGAACAATATCTCGATTCGACTCTCTTTTCCATCCGGGCAAACTTGCGGGTGGAGCATCCGGGAGATTTGTTCGACGCGATCACCTGTGGTCAGTTCGAAAATACTCATCTCCAGCGCTTCCTCCTTTTTATAACCCAGAAGACGCAAACCACCCCGGTTGATATCCGTGATTCGTCCGGTGTCATCCATGGTGAATACGATGTCGTTGGCGTTTTCGAATAGCTCCCGATATCTGCGCTCCCCCTCCTGCAGGGCAAGCTCCGTCTCTTTCTGATAGGTGATATCGATGATCACACCGGTCAGGTCCGCCTTCCCGTTGTCCGAATCCACGGTTTTGGTCAGGCGGTTCAGCGCCCACATCACCGATCCATCTTTTTTGACAATGCGGTGAGTAATCTCGCAACACTGGGTTTTTTCGCTTTCATGCAGATCATGAAAAAAGTCGAGGACCCGCTCCCTGTCCTGGTCATGAATCATTTTCAGCCACAGGTTCGGGTCGGCGTCGTATTCGTGGGCCGCGTACCCCAGTACATTCTTGCAGGTGGGGCTGTGGAACCTTTTCGAGGGAGCGCCATCCTCGAAAGAGACGTGATACATGTACGCCGGGGCGGTTTCCAGCATGGGAGGAAGCAAGGGAGTTTCCGATTTCAGAATTTCAGTGTGGATCATGGCAATGCCCCTGGAAAAACAATGACTAACGGAGAAACAGACAACACGCAGGATGAGGCTGGACATCGGGAAGGCCAAACGCAACTAGAAAGCGCGACAGCGAGAGAAAACACCCCTACTATCGGCCTGGATGAAACTGATAACGTACTCACGTTACCTCCCATTCCCCATCCCGGCAGTGACCACCATGACCACCACTAATATACTCCGGCATGAGAGGATTTGCAAATACAATAAAGTATACAAATATATGTAATATTAAATCTCCATACAGCAGGGCGCTGCGTTGTGGTAGTCTTTTTGCACGCTATGGGAGGGGAAAAATGGCATACGACGAGAAGCTGGCGGAGAAAGTGCGCACCGCTCTTCTGGGCCTGAAGGGGATGCAGGAAAAAAAGATGTTCGGCGGGTTGTGCTTTCTGCTGGATGGCAACATGGTGGCCGGGGTGGCGGGGGAGCGGCTGATGGTGCGGGTGGGGGTGGAAAACCACCAGCGCGCCATGAAGCAGAAGCACGCCATGCCCATGGACTTTACCGGCAAGCCGATGCGGGGGATGATATTCGTGGCTGCGGAAGGGACCAGGCGCGGCGACACGCTGGCCAAATGGCTGAAGATGGGGCTGGACCACGCCCGCACCCTGCCGAAAAAGTAACCGGTTCCCTTATGCGATAAACCGTCGCACTCGCGGGGTGAACTCTTCCCTGTTAAGGGGTTTTGTCATGAAATCGTTGGCCCCGGCCTGGATCGCCTTCTCCATCATTTCCTGCCCGCCGGAGGTGACCAGGATCACGGGAATTTTCCTCAGGTTCTCTTTTCCTCTCATGGCGGCCAGCAGCTGATACCCGTCCATATCCCGCATCTTTATGTCGGAGATCACCAGGTGGATGGTTTGGTTTTCCAATATCTCCAGGGCCTGCTGGCCGCTTTGCGCCTCCTCCATGTCCACTCCAAGCGGCCTCAGATAATCGATCAGGACCCCTCGTTCAATGGGCATGTCGTCCACCAGCAGGATTTTCGGCCTAACCCTGGGCAGTATGGCGCAAAACGAGCTTCCCTGGCCGGGGGTGGATTCCACCTCCAGGCTCCCGCCGTGGGCCGCCATTATGTCGGCGCTCAGCAACAGCCCCAGGCCGACGCCCCGCTCCCCCTCGGTGCCAAAGGTGGTGGTCTTCTCATCCTTGGCGAAAAGTTTTGAAATCATCTCCGGCGCGATCCCCACCCCAGTGTCCTGGACCGTAATCCCCCACCAGTCGCCATCCACAGCCCGCAGGGTGATCGACCCTCCCCTGGGGGTGAACTTTATGGCGTTGTTCAAAAGATTCTGGATCACCTGGCCGAAAAGGTCCGGATCCGCGTACACCCGCAAATTGGGCGCCAGGAGGTTGGCCACCTCTACCCCCTTGGCGTGGGCCAGTTGCCGCGCCATTTCCATGGCGGCGCCGGCCAGGGAGTATACGTCGAAAAAGCATGGACGGACTTTCAGGCTCCCGGTCTGGAACCGGGAGATATCCAGAAGTTTCTCTATCATCAGGATCATCCGGTCGCCGCTGGATACGGTTTGCTCCAGTATTTCCTTCTGGCTCTCGGATAATGTCTGTGTCTTGTCATTGGCCATGTATTTGAGCAGTCCGACCATGGCGGAGAAGGGGGATTTGAGGTCGTGGGCCACCAGGGAGATGAACTTGTCCTTGAGCATGGTGGCCTTCTCCGCCTCCTCCTTGGCGCGGACCAGGCTTTCCTCATACATTTTCAGCTCGGTGATATCCTCTCCTGCGCTTATGGAGGCGATGATTTGCCTGTCCGTCCCGTAGAGCAGAGTGTTGTTCCAGCGCACCAGCCTCTCCTCTCCGTCCCTGGTCAATATGGGATATTCGTATTGGTAGACCTGCGACAGCTGGCCGGTTATCAGCTTGCTGAACACATTTTTCACTTCCGGCCCGATGCCGGGAGGCAGGAAATTGTCGAACCAGTTCTTTCCCAGAATCTCCTCCTCCGGCCAGCCCAGGATCTGGGCGCCATGCCTGTTGATGAATTGCACCGTCTGGGCCGGATTGAGGGTTACATAAATAACCGCGGCTTCATCCAGATATGCCCGGGAAAGCTCCTTTTCCTTTTGAAGCATTTCCTGGGCCGTTTTCTGCTCCGTCACATCCACCAGCAGCCCGCTCATCAATAGGGGCCCGTCATCGCCCCCACCGGTCACCTTCACGATATCCCGGATCCACACATAGCCCCCGGAAGCGGTGGCCATACGATATTCGAATTCGTTCTCCTTGAGGCTGGACTGGGTGAGGTGGCACTGGTTGAGGGCGTGTTCCCTGTCCTCCGGATGGATATGCTCCATCCAGAACCCCTTCTGGAGCCATTGCTCCACGGGAAAACCGGTTATCTGCTCCGCCTTGCCGCTGACGAAGGTGAACTGGTCCTCGGCGGGATCGTATTCCCATCCGATCACCCGGGCGCCTTCCACCAGCATTCGATATCGGGCCTCGCTGGTTTTCAGCGCTTCATCCGCCTGCAGGCGCTCCAGCTCTGTTCCTGTGCGCTGGCCAAAGGTTTTCAGGATATATATGTCCAGCTCGCTTTCGCTTAAAGGGTGGTTGCTCATGATCCCCATGTTCCCCAGCAGGCGCCCGGAAGAGGAAAACAGAGGCACGGCCATATAGCTGTCCACCCCCGCCTCCGCCAGCCAGTGATCCTCCGGGAAAAGCTCCTGCACTCCCGTGGAGTAACAGGCGATGGCTCCTCTCACAAGCACTTGTTCGCAAGGGGTTCCGGCCACCGGATATTCGAAGTTATCCATAAGTTTGCCGTCCATGCAGAACACCTCGGTGCGCAGAACCAGCCCCGAATCAGCCCGGACAGAGATGAATGCCCATTTTGCGTTCAGCAGCTCGGCCAAGCTGCATGTCAGGGCCTTGAGATACTCCTGACCGAAAGAACCGGTGGTCTGTTCCACCAGGCCCTTCAATGCCTCCTCAACATGCTTTCGGTCGGTAATGTCCTGCCAGGCGCCGACGATGTAGGCTGGTTTTCCATCAACGGCTGGGATCAGTTTCAGGTGGTCAAGAAACCAAAGGTACCTCCCGTCCGCCACCCGGAAGCGATACTCATGGGAGTATTCCCCTTTTTCGAACAAAACCGGAAGGTTCCTGAACACTGCTTCCCGATCCTGCGGGTGGATATTATCCGCCCAGAAAGAGCTTTGGCTGGTGAACTGCTCGGGTTCATATCCGCAGATTTTCTTGACGTTGGAGCCTATGAATGTGGCGCCATAGTCACCCTCCGCCCGGCATGTGAATGGGATGACAGGCAGGCTTTCCAAAGAGAAGGGCGACCGGGTCAGCAACTTTTCCAGATCGGCAGGATCCCCCTCGGGAATGTGAACATTACTGTCGTCCATCATCTGACTGCTCCGCTTTTCCGTCCTGTAACCAAGAGAAGGCCAAGTCGCGTTATCGCGTGGCCATGATCGCCGGCGCGGCGCCTGTCATGGCGCCACACCCCCCTTGCAATACAGCCAAAACGATAACGGAATGTGTCCAGTTTACTCCCAATTTCAGCGGGCGGCAATGGTTTGTGGCAGCAAGTCCGCCGGGGGATGGCCTGGGGCGAGAAGGAGGCCGAAGAGGGAAGGAATATCTTACCTAAAGGTATTCGCCGTAAAGGCGGAATTAAACCGAGGCGGGCGCCGGGCCTATTGCCATTTTTTGACGGCCAGCCGGATACGCATTTTAAGTTTGTTTATCTTGCCGCGGTCGATGCCAGATTTTTCCCTCTCCCCTTCGGAGGTGATGGCGGAGCGGAACCCGACAAAGTCCGGAGCGGCCCTGGCGACCTCGTCCATATGCTCCATATCCAGGCCTCCCGCCAGGGCCGTGCGCAGGCCCAGGCCCTTGGCCTCGACAAATATTCCCTTGATAATCTCCTCGGAAAGATAGTCCAGGGAGCTTTGATCCGGCAGTTTGGAATAGGTGTCGATCATGATTCCATACACCCCCGAGGTCTTGGCCAGCCTGGGAAGGGCGGAGGGGGGGAAGAAACCATGTTTTTCCGCATCGGCATAGGCCACCACCGCCACCTGCACATTGTCCGACAGGGCGTTTTTCAGCTCGCTCAAGGCCTCGATGGCTTTCTCTTCCTGGATGGAGGTGAGCCCGATTTTGAGCATGGTCGCCCCCGCTCCGGCCATGAGCCGCCCCAGCTCCACCGCCGCGTGGGTGTTTTCCGGATCCAGATCCCCCATCGCCACGGAGAGGGGGCATTGGGAGCCGATCACGGTCCGGATGCTGTGCACCGTCACCTGCTCCGGAGCGCCCAGCGAGCCTTTGGAGGGATCTTTCACGTCGATAAGATCCGCCAGGTCGGCCACCTGTTTGGCCTCGGCTCCGGACACTACAGTGGTGAGTATTTTCATTTCATCAAGCCTGGATGTCCGGTTTTCTTATGGCGGCGTGGTATCCTCCGTCCACGAAAAGAACCTCGCCGGTGACCGCCGAGGAAAGATCGGACAGCAGAAACAGCGCCGCGCCCCCCACCTCTTCCTGGGTGACGTTCCTGTTCATCGGCGCCCCGGAGGCGCCCATCTTGTACAGCTCTTTGAAGTTGGCTATCCCGGAGGAGGCCAGGGTCTTGATGGGGCCTGCGGATATGGCGTTGACCCGGATGTTCCTGGGGCCGAAGTCCGCCGCCAGATATCGCACCGAGGCTTCCAGCGCCGCCTTGGCCACGCCCATCACGTTATAGTTGGGCACCGCCCTTTGGGCGCCGTAGAAGGACAGAGTCAGGATGGAGCCGCCGCTGGGCATGATGGCCTGGGCCCTGCGCGAAAGCGCCGCCAGGGAATAGGCGGAGATGTCCATGGTCATGCTGAAGTTGGCCCGGGTGGTGTCGTAGTAATTCCCCTTCAACTCCGTCTTGTCGGAAAAAGCCACGCCATGCACCAGAAAGTCCATCTGGCCGAACCTGGCCTTGTATTCCTCGAAAGCCTTGTCGATACCATCGTCGTCGGTCACGTCCATTTCCAGGACGAAGTCCGAGCCTATGGAAGCGGCCAGGGGCTTGACCCTTTTTTCCAGTATTTCGCCGGCGTATGTGAAGGCGATTTGCGCCCCATGCTCGGCCAGCACCTGGGCGATCCCCCAACAGAGGCTCTTCTCGTTGGCCACGCCCACAATCAACCCTTTTTTACCTTCCATCAATTTTTTCAAGGTAATCCCCCGCAAATAAATTAATGCAAACCCATTATTTCCACTAACTCGGAGATCCGCTCTTTCTTTACCAGTCCCTTGTGGACCAGATAATCCTCCAAGTTGTTAACACGTTGCTCTTCCAAGGCGCGCTCCAGGACTTTCGGCTCGATCTTTTTCCGCATCACCAGCCATTCGCCCAGCTTGAACAGATTCATCCTGTTGGCGCACAGGCGGACAAAGTTCGCCCGGGTCATGATATTGTTCTTCTCCAGGGCGGACACCACATTGGTCTTGGACACCTCGTCCTTTATAACAATCGCATACTGCGCCGGGGAAATATAGCCTCCCTCCCGCATTTTATCCAACAGGGCCAGGTACAGGCGGTTGTTATCCTGGAAAAACTCATCCAGTGTCTGCTGGGTTATGTGTCCTTCCTTTATCAGGATGTCGCCCAGATGCGCCTTCCCGTTTTTATCTGTCCTCTCTCGCCGGAGAAGAAACTCCCTGAATTCAGGCAAGGATATCGAGCCGTCATCTAGCAAAGCCCGGGCGATTCTTCTCTCTCGCTCAGACAGGTATTCGATTTTATCGATATCCATGGTAAGTTTCGAAACTAGCCTAAAATCCGCTTTATAAGCAAATGAATTGTATTGTGTTTCGCTTTTGAACACAAGAATAAAGGATTTGGGCCGAAACCCGGATTATCGCCGGGGATATGGGGGGCGATATCTATGGGTTGAAGCCGTCCGCCCATGGGGCTACAATCCAGGGAAACATATTCTAGCAGAGGCTTTCAATGACAGAGCGCAAAGAACCGACCAAAAGCATCAACCTGTCCATCGACCTGCCGGAGGATATCGCGGCCATCATCGAGCATCACGCCATCATGCGCGCCAAGGATCCCGCCGAAATCCTGCGCGAGGTGGTGCAGAAGATGATCGACGACAACGCCAGGGATGTGGTGGAAGCGCTCAAGGAGAAGTAGCGCCCCGGGGGTCAGGCCCTGAACATCACGATCAGCAGCAGGCAAAAGCCTATTCCCATGCGCATCTCGGAGAATCCCAGCTTCATGGGATCGGTGGGAGTGGCGATAATGGCCGCGTCCCATCCGTTTTTCGCCGTGGCCAGCAGCAGCGGCGCCATCATCAGCCACCCGGACGGCTTCCCCCACAGAAATATGATCACCACTCCCAGCAAAAGGCTCACCCCATGGATGACATACTGGGAGGAATACAGGCCGATTCGCTCCATGACGGTGGCGGGGGCGATGTTCTTGCGCATAAGCTCCAGGGCGCGCCGGGCGGTGAATGTCCTGTCTGTGAACCATATGAGACAGAAGAGATAGATAATGGCCCCGTCCGGCCAGACCATCCCCTGCTGAATATAAGCCGCCGCCGGGCCGGAGAGCGCCAGCCCCCCCAGGCCGATGATTTCGAAAGGGAGAGTGCGCTTTGTCCCCACGGCGCTGGACCAGAAATATATGGCGGTGAGAACCGCCGCCGGGATGATGAACCATAGCAGGCCTATTTTATCGGCGACCAGGACAAGGTATGCAAAGGGGATGGCGGAGGCCAGGGAATATATCACGCTCCACGACGTCAGGCGCTGCCTGTTGGCGCCGGGGGGAGGATTCAACGCGATGCGCAGGGTGGAGACCGCCAGAAAGCCGCACAAGGCGCTGATCATCAGGGCCGCCATGGCCCCGGGGAGAAACGCGGGGTCCGGCCGCACCGCCAGGGATCCGGCCACCATGGGGACAATGAGCACCGGCCATGCGCCATGCTCTTTCGGTATAACAGGTTTATTTAAATAAAGAGGCATCTTCTGGTGATTTCTAAATGGATAAGATAAAAGGGTATACTGCTTTTGCCCCTCCGCTGATGACAAAAGTCATCAGGAGGGAGGGGAATGGAAGTTTTTTGATGGAGCGATGATGACAAAACTTAGCGAATCCCAGTTCATGGAGCGAGCCGCCACGGTGGAACTGGTGGTCATGGACGTGGACGGAGTGCTGACCGATGGGCGGATTGTCCTCACCTCGGGAGGGGAAGAGGCCAAATGTTTCAATGTCAAGGATGGCCACGGCATAGTGCTGGCCCAAAGCTCGGGACTCAAAATCGCCTGGGTCTCCGGCCGGTTTTCCCAAGTGACGCGGATCCGCGCCGAAGAGCTGGGAATCGGGAACCTTAGCCAGGGGGAGCGGCGGAAGCTGCCGGTGGTGCGCAAAATGGCCGAGGACATGGGGGTGGCCATGCAGAACATCCTGTATATAGGGGACGACATAGTGGACACGGAGGCGATGGAGGCGGTGGGGCTGGCTGTGGCGGTGGCCGACGCCTGCGCCCAGGTGGCCGAAGTGGCCCACTGGATCACCCGGAACAGGGGGGGACATGGGGCGGTGCGGGAAATTCTGGACATGGTGTTGCAGGCCAGGTCGTGAAGCCTTTGTTCCGGACTTGATATAAACCATCGGCAATCGGGCGTCCATTTGACCATGTAACGATATTACCCATGAGTTTGGATCGGAAATGTGCGGCCTTGGGGAAACTGAATATTTACTTGTTTGATTTCCATCCATTGTTGTATGATACGTGACAGGCTGGTTCATGTTTTTACATTAAGAGGGTGACTGGAACGATCTTCGCTCCTCCATGAAAAGCGGGATAACTGGCCGCGAGGGCGCCGGAGGGCTCGGCGACTACTTAATAATACGTCACAAAGAAAGACAGGGCTGGTTTGCCTTCATCTCAAGCCTGGAATGTTTACGTATCATATGGCTTGGGAAATGTAACTAATTATCATGAAGATAGATTATTTGCGAAACAAGGTCGGCTGGCGCTTCTTTTCACGGGGAAATAATCCAAAGTATTTAGTTTGAATGGGGCTGATATGCAAAACCAGAAGATACGTCTGCTTATCGTGGACGACGAGGACGCTTTCCGGGAACTGCTGATGCGCAGGTTCGACCGGTCGGAATTCCAGGCCATGGGGGCCCGCTCCGGGGAGGAGGCTCTGGAAGTGATGAAAGCCAACATGTTCGATGTGGGCGTGATCGACATCAGGATGCCCGGTATATCCGGAATCGACCTGTTGCGGGAGATAAAGCTTCTTCAGCCGGATTTCGAGGCGATCATGCTCACCGGCCAGGCCACCATCGACACCGCCATCGAGGCGATGAAGATGGGCGCCCACGATTATCTGGCCAAGCCCTGCAAACTGTTCGAGCTGGAGATCGTCATCCGCAAGGCTTTCGAGAAAAAAATGCTGGCGGAGCAGAACGCCAAGCTGCGCGCCGAGCTGAAGCAAAAAGCCGGCCGACACGAGATCATCGGCGCCTCCCCGATCATGCGGGAGCTGCGGGAAAAAGTGAACAGCCTGTCGCTGCTGGATGAGCCGCTGTTGATCCGGGGCGAGAGCGGCAGCGGCAAAGAGCTGGCCGCCCGATGCATCCATTACCTCTCCAACCGCAAGGACAACCCCATGTACTCCATAAACTGCGGCGTCCTGACCGAGGGGATGCTGGAGGTGGAGCTGTTCGGCCACGAGGCGATGGCCTTCGTGGGGGCGGCCATGCGCAAAAAGGGGCATGTGGAGTCCGCCAGCGGCGGGACCGTGCTTCTGAACGAGGCGGAGCAGATCCCCCCTTCCATGCAGGTGAAGATACTCTCCTACCTGGAGACCGGCGAGTTTCGCCGCGTCGGAGGGGAAGGGGATATATCGGCCAACACCCGGCTTTTGTTCGCCACCACGGAAGACCCCCGCCAGCCTGCCAGCCATGAAAAGTTCCGGGACGACTTCTTCTACAAGATATCCACCCTGTCGCTGAATGTCCCCTCCCTGCGCGAGCACAAGGAGGATATCCCGGAGCTGGCCCAATACATCATAAAGAACAGCCAGATCCCCAAGGCCCGCAGCAAGCGGATCTCCAAAAAAGCGATGGACGCCCTGCTGCGATACCACTGGCCTTTCAACACCAGGGAGCTTGTCAACGTGCTGGAGCGGGCCATCGGGCTGACCATCCGCAACGTCATCCAGCTCAAGGATCTGCCGATCAGTTTCGAGAAGAAATCAAAAGCCGGGCGCCAGCGCCACCTGCAAAGCCTTTCGGAAATCGAAAGGGAGCATATCCTGCACGTGCTCGACGCGGTGAACGGAAACATATCCCAGGCGGCCCGAATATTGGGGATCAGCCGACCGAAGCTTTACCGCAAACAGGAGCGTTATCGGTCGGAAACGGGAGAGTAGCCCGAAAAGCGGTTATCGGGCAGAATCGAATCCGGGAGGGGGCGCCGATTTGGGGCCCTCGGCCAGAACCGGGCCCGCTTTTTGACGCGACATATGAAAGCGCCCATCATATAGCGCCGACGGCCACGGCGAATACGCTGTAGCGATAGTGAAAGCCCTTTTTGTTGTGCGCAGGTAGCGGCATGGCCACTGGTGGCTCCAGGCCGCCAGGATACTGGGAGTCAGCGCCAGAAATAGTAATTGCGTTCTATCGCCAAACATTTATTTTAGGCGCCAGAGGCTGGGAAAATGACAAGATATGATTCAGCAGCAGGTCCAACAGACCGCCGAAGGCATGAAAAATAAAGCGACTATACAACCATCGCCAGCCGTTTCGGATCAGGTGGCTGGGCAGCCGGCATTCGATATATTTCGTTATCGCGAGCGGGTCTACTTCTGGTTTTGCATTGTTGGCGTATTGACATTATTCCCTGTTGCCATCAGTGACTATGCTCAAGGCCGATATATAGTGGGAACCGCCGCATTGGTGGTGTTCTTTATATTCGCCTTGAACGTCATCAGCATGCGTTCCGGGGGACCCCCAAGAATCAACATCCAGATCAGCGGCCTGATCTTCGTCTTTATGTATCCAGTAGTCATCCACAAGGTGGGGATAGTCGGCGTGCTCTGGAGCTATACAGGTATTGTTTTTCTGGCCTTAGTACTTCCGGCGCGCACAGGGTTCGCCTTCAACCTGGGGCTTCTTGCCACTGTAACACCGGCAGTTTTTTTCAGCCTGCCTTTTTTTGAAGCGATTCGCTCCATCATTACTCTTGCAGTGGTGGCCGGCCTGGCCCGGGTCTTTGCCGGGATCATCGAAACGGAGCATGAGGAACTTCGTATAGCAAAGGAAAAAGCCGAGGAGGCGACAAAGCTCAAAGACAAATTCGTGGCGTTGGTGTCGCATGATTTGCGCTCGCCCATAGGTGGCGTGATAAACGCTCTCGAACTTTGTAATTCACCCAACTACAACTTGTCCCCTCAACACCGCGTCAGCATGATGAATGATTCACACAAGACGCTCAAAGGCCTCCTGTCGCTGATGGAAGACTTACTGACCATCGGGCGCCTCACTACCGGTTCGATTCGTCCCACAAAAAAGCTTGTGGACGTTTCTCTCCTTGCGGCCAACGTCATAGAATCATCAGCGCCCCATGCGCGGGAGAAAGGCGTCGTTATCGAAAACAGCCTTCCGGAGAGCTTCACAGTCCTGGCGGATCGCGCCATGCTCACCGAGATCTTGCAGAACCTGTTACAAAACGCCATCAAGTTTTGCAACTTCGGCGACACGGTTACCATATCCCGGTCCCCCCATGAGTCGGCAGGCATATGTGTTCAAGATACCGGCCCCGGCATCAGCGAGAAGTTACTGCCAAACCTATTTTTGCATGAGGTCAAGACCACCAGTCTTGGCACATCTGGTGAAACAGGGACCGGGTTCGGCCTGCCCATGTGTAAAGAATTGGCCATTGCGCAAGGAGGCGATATTCATGTTGAATCCAATGTGGGTGAGGGAACCCTGTTTACTGTATCGCTGCCACAGCCGCAGGCCCTGGTGTTGCTGGTGGATGATCAGGAGGTTCAGCGCAGAAGCATCAAAGCGGCTCTTGATGGTGATTGCCCTATTGAGATTTTGGAGGCTGAGAACGGTAAGGATGCCCTGGCCTCCATGGAAACAGTTACTCCCCTTCTGGTCATCGCCGATCTTGAAATGCCGGTCATGGATGGATTCGAACTCATCACTAAGATTCGGGAGAATCGGCGGTACGACGAGATTCCGATCATCGTGGCCACCTCACACCACCTTGACGGCGGTGATCCGGAGAAGACGAGCAGGTTGCGCCAGAGAGTCTTCGACTTGGGCGCCGACGACTTTATCACAAAACCGGTGGCGCCAGAGGATCTAAAACCGAGGGTTCGGAGGTTCCTCACTACCCAACGGCCCCGCTAGAAATCAAACGCTCGCATAGCCACTTGTGGCCCCAGGCCGCAAGAATATTGGGGATCAGCCGACCGAAGCTTTACCGCAAACAGGAGCGTTATCGGTCGGAAACGGGAGAGTAGCCCGAAAAGCGGTTATCGGGCAGAATCGAATCCGGGGGGGGGCGCCGATTTGGGGCCCTCGGCCAGAACCGGGCCCGCTTCATGACGCGGCGACGAAAGCAGCGGCTATTTGCGCGAGGCCTCCACGAACTTCATCCGAAGGTCGTACAAAATATGTTTTATC
>JAOUPQ010000051.1 GCA_029879765.1 Nitrospinota bacterium
GGTCCTCTCCCACTCCCCCTACGGGTGGGACCTGGCGCCGCTGATCGCCCGGGCCCTGGGCGCGGGGCAGGTGTCCGAGGTGGTGGATTACCAGGAGGGGGTGTATGTCACTCCCGCCCTCAATGGCAAAATGCGTCTGTTCAACAAACCCCGAACCCCCAAGGTGGTGGTCACCCTGCAAAGCGGCGCCTTCGCCCCGGCGGACCCTCCCTCGGGCGCGCCCCAGGTGGAGAAGCTGCAGGCCCCGGCGCAGGAGAAGAAGTATGAACTGGTGGCGCTGGAGGAGCCGGAGGCAACGGGGGTGGACCTGGCCCGGGCGAAGGTTGTGGTCAGCGCCGGACGGGGAGTGGGGAAGGTGGAGAATATCGAGCTGGTGAAAAAACTGGCCGAGGCGCTGGGGGGGGAGCTGGGCGCGTCCCGGCCCGTGGTGGACGCCGGATGGGTGGAAGCCAGCCGCCAGGTGGGTTCATCGGGCAAGGCCGTGGCCCCGAAGCTCTATATCGCCTGCGGAATCTCCGGCGCGGCCCAGCATGTGGCCGGGATGAAAGGTTCCGAGTTCGTCGTGTCCATCAACACGGACCCGGAAGCGCCCATCACCGAAGTGGCCCACGTCAACGCGCTGGTGGACCTGAACCAGCTAATTCCCGCGCTGCTGGAGAAATTGAAAGGGTAAGGTGTTGCAAGGGGGAGGCTTCTTCCCCTCATATTTACATAACGTCCGAACTCGCAATTCCTGTAATCACGACCCCATGGCCAGTTTCTGGATCGGTTTCTTCACGGAGTCGAGCAGGCGGATCAGCGGCTCGCCAAACCGGGAGTAATACACCTTGTACAGAAGCGCTTTCCTGGCGGACTGGCCCCGGTATACACTGAAGGCGAAGTTGCGGTACGCTTTCAATATCTCCTCGCGGGTGAACTGGGGCATGGTCAGCGGGGTGTCGGTGCGGGAGATGAAGTCCTCGTCCATGAAGTCGGGCGACAGGAATCCGTCCCTGATGGAGATGTCGAACAGCGCCGTGCCGGGGTATGGGTTGAATATGTAGATCACCAGGCTGTCCGGGTTGATCTCGCGGTTTAGCTTCACCGTCTCCTGGTGCATCTCGTAGGTCTCGTGGGGGAAGCCGACGATGTTATACGACTTGGTTTTCAGCCCGGCGGCGCGGGCGTCGGCGAAGGCCTGGATGATCTTTCCATTGGTCATCTTCCGGTTCAGGTGTTTGCGGCGCAGTTCCTCGCTGCCGGATTCGATCCCCATGGCCACCCGGGTGCAGCCCGCGTCCGCCAGATATTTGAACGTGTCGATGTGGGAGCTTTCCACGCGGGTGGTCACTTCAAAGGGGATACCGATCTCTTTTTTATAGGTTTCGCAGAACTCCTTCACATATTTGCGATCGATGGTGAAGACATCGTCGGCGAAGAAGATATTGCGCACCTTGTATCGGCTCACCACTTCCTTGATCTCCGCGATGCCGTTTTCCACGGTTCGGAAGCGGACGTATTTTCCCTCCTGCAGGCGGCCCATGGAGGGGCTGCCGCAGTAGTTGCAGTTGTAGGGGCAGCCGCGGGAGAGCATGAAGGTGGCCCGGTCATAGTCCGACTCCACCACCTGCTGATAGTTGAACATCTCCCGGTCACCGAAGGGGATGGTGTTCAGATCCTCGATGAACAGGCCGGGAAGGTTCTTGCGGATGGCGCCGTCCGGCTGGCGGACCCACAGGCCCGGGATTTTCGTCACATCCTCCTTATTGGCCAGTCGTGTCACCAGCTCCAGGACAGGCCCTTCCCCTTCGCCGGTGCAAATGGCGTCCAGGCCATCCACCGATTCCATGAACTTGGGGTACAGGCTGGAGTGCACCCCTCCGGCGATCTGGAATATTCCCTTGCCGCTCATTCTTTTCACCAGCTTCACCACATGGCGGATCTGGGAGGAGTCGGAAGTGTATCCGATCACATCTGGGGAGAAGGCGTTGACATGGGCCTCGAATCCGTCCGGATCCCACGCGTCGAACATATAGTGCAGCTCGGTGGTGTGGCCGGCCTTCTTGAGCACGGAGGAGAGCAGCCCCAGGCCGAAGTGGTAGCTGCGGGCGCCTCCCTTGACATCGATATCGGTGTAGACGAAAAGTATTTTCATGAAGCTTTGACTTGGGAATTCTGGTTTAATAACCTGTTTGCAACATTAATGTTAACAGTTTGAGGCCGGACGGGGGTTTTTGTCAACCTTCAGTGGCCGATCCTGGATATGACCGATAAGAACCAAAACATAGACATACAGATCCAGAAGGAGAGCGGCGCCAGCGGCAAAAGCAAGCTGGCCCAGTATCAGGACCTGGTGGTGGGTTCGCGCTCCTTGTGGTTTCTGCTCAAGTTCGAGCTGATCGGGCTGCTCTTCTCCCGAATTCCCGGCGCTCTGGGGCTTGTGTTGCGCAAGATCTTCTATCCCATGATTCTGGGCCAGGTGGGCCATGGGGTGGTGTTCGGGATGGATGTGTGGTTTCGCCACCCGAAAAAAATCCGCATCGGCGCGGGAACCATCATCGACGACGGCGCCCTGCTCGACGCCAAGGGGTCGGCCAACAGCGGCGTCACCCTTGGGGAGAACTGCTACATTGGCCGAGGCTCGGTGCTAAGCTGCAAGGAGGGGGACATCATCTTCGGCGATTACGTCAACCTTTCCACATGGTGCAACATATCCTCCAACTCCAGCATCACCATCGGGGAAAAGACCCTGCTGGGGCCATTCACCAGCCTGTTCGCCACCACCCACAATTTCGACGATCCGGAAATCGCCGTGCTGGACCAGGGGTGGACCTCCAAGGGGATAAAAATAGGGGCCAATTGCTGGCTTGGCGCCCGGGTCGCCGTGCTGGATGGAGTCACCATCGGCGACGATACGGTGGTGGGGACGGCGGCGCTGGTGACCGCGGATTTGCCGGACAGAGTGGTGGCGGTGGGCTCTCCGGCGCGGGTGGCCAGAGAGAGAAAACCGGGGGGCGCCCAGGGCCGGGGGGGTCAATCCTCCGATTCGTAATCCACCTTGGCCGTGGCCTCGCATATCCTGGCGATAGTGTCCAGCACCTTCACATGCTCCGGATGTACGGCGTAGGCTTCCACATCTTCCATGGAGTCGAAAGTGGCGTCCAGCGCCATGTCATAGGAGTTCGGTTTGCCCCCCAGGTCCGTCCCCACTTGCAGCTTTCGGATCAGGCTAATGGAGTCTTTGAGCGCCTCCAGCTTCCCGGCCAGGGTTTCCTTGTCGCGCTCCACGGTCTGCGGCCTGAACTTGAAAAAAACAATGTGTCGTATCATTTTATCCAGCTTTCCTGGCGTTGGCGCCATCGCCTCCGCCATAATCGAAAACATTTTGTTTCCTTTGCAAATCAGTATTGTATTCATGTAGAATTGTAAGTCAAATGTTCATGGTTTGGCGAGGGGGTCTGGAGCATGGCTCCTCCCGTGTTTAAGCTGAAATATTCAGTGTCTCAGTCCCCGTCAGCGATGGGCGCAATTTCGTGGCAGGTCCCAGGCTTGGCAGCCCCCGAGGCGGGTGGATTTGACCCCACCCCAAGCCACAGGCGAAATAGGAATTAGAAATGCAAATTGATTTCTGGGGTGTACGCGGCTCCATACCATCACCGGGGCCTGATACTTCGCAGTTTGGTGGCAACACGCCATGCGTGGTGGTTCGCAACGAAAACGAGCCCCTGATCATCCTGGACGCCGGGACCGGCATCCGCAAGCTCGGGCTGGAGATTCTGCAGGATCCCACCGTCACGGAGATCCATCTGCTCTTCTCCCACACCCACTGGGACCATATCCAGGGTTTGCCTTTCTTCGTCCCCCTCTTCAGCCCCAAATACACCATAAAACTATACGGCCCCGTGCATTACTCCAAGAACCTGGAGCAGATCCTCAGCCAGCAGATGGAATACACATACTTTCCCGTGCGGGTGCAGGAACTGGCGGCCAAGCTCTCCTTTCACGATATCTCCGAATCGGAGCTGAACATCGGAAATTCCATCAATATCCAGAGCAAATATGTCAACCACCCCGTGGTGTGCCTGTCCTATAAAATCACCCACAACGGCAAATCCTTCGCCTATGTGACGGACCACGAGCCATACAGAAACCTTTTCGACGACGGAGTGGAAAGCGAGCGCGAAGAAGGGCGCATCGTGGCCGAAGAGCAAAGCCAGGCTTTGGTGGATTTTCTACAGAAAGTCGACCTGATGGTGGTGGACGCCCAATACACTTCCGAGGAATACCTCACCAAGGTGGGATGGGGGCACTCCTCCGTGGAAGACTCCTACGATCTGGCCCGGGCCGCCGATGTGGGAGAGGTGATCCTGTTCCATCACGATCCGGACAGGACCGACGCGGAATTGCAGAAGATACTGAGCAGGCTGCAGGATCAGTCGTTCGACCCTTCCGGCCGCCGGATGGTTCCCGTGCGCATGGCCAAGGAACGGCTTATTGTCACCCTGTAGCATACCCCCTCTTATAGCGGCTGACAGGTCATGAAAAGAGTTACCCACAGCATCAGGAGGACGTTCCTGGCGGGTCTGGCGGTGGTTATCCCCATCGTCGTCACCATCCTTATCTTCAAGCTGATGTTCCAGACCCTGGACAACTTCCTGGGGCCGCTGGTCACAAAGGCCCTGCTTCTGGCGGGGGCCCCCATCCCCAAGACCTTCGAGGTGCCTGGTCTGGGAATAGTCTCCACCATCCTGATTGTCTTTATGGTGGGCGCCGTCACAAAAAACTACTTTGGCAGAAAGCTTCTGGATCTGAGCGAATGGATGGTGGACCAGATCCCCATCATCCGCTCCGTCTACACCGGCGCCAAGCAGGTGATGAGCGCCATCTCCACCGCCGGCGCCCAGAGTTTTTCCAAGGTGGTGCTCATAGAATTCCCCCGCAAGGGGGCGTTTTCCCTGGCCTTCATCACCGGCGAAAATTTTAGCGAGGTGCAGCAAAGGACCAAGGAGGATCTGGTGAACGTCTTTCTGCCCACCACCCCCAACCCCACCACCGGTTATTTTATGATGATCCCCAGGCAGGATGTGATCGAGCTGGACATGAGCGTGGAGGAGGGGATAAAGATGCTGGTTTCAGCGGGGTTGGTCACTCCCAAGTTCAATCCCCCCGAGGAAGGATATAAAAAGGTGAAAGCCATTCGCGATCCCCAGGAGACCCTGGAGGAATCCGCCGAATACAAAGCGGCCCCAAAACCGGATAACTAGGCCACCGCCATCTCCGCCATCCTCTCCAGCCATTGGCGCCGCTCCATATCCCCGGCCAATATGGCGGCTTCCAATCCTTCATATCCACAGTCGAAGGGCAACACCCCTTCCCCCTTTTTCGGGTCGAAGGCCGCCGCGCCCAAAATCCCCATCCACTCCATGGCGGACAGCCGACCCCGGGCCGAGGGCCATCGCATGTACGCCACCCTTCCGGGGGGGACAGCCAGGAACGGATCGTTGTTTATCAGCCGATTGGAAAACCAGAGCGCGTGGGTGGAGGTGTTGTGTCTGGCGTTGATCTCCATGGCGAACACATCCCCATTGGCGGTGACTATGAAATCCACCCCCAGCACTCCCAGATACCCCAGCCGGGCCGCTTCCATGGCGATAGCCTTTCCCTGGCGGAGCAGAGCCAGATCCACATCCTTGTCGCCCGACCCCTGGAAGTAATTTCCCGCATGGTGGGTTGTATCGTGGAATTTCTGTATGGACAACCCCAGAACACAGATCGACCGGGAGCCCACATAGATCTGCAGGTTGGGCGAGCTGACCGATGGAACCCATTTTTGAAGTAGAAATACCTCGCCTCTGCGGCGTTCCACGATCTTTTTCAGCGCCTGACGTTGGGTCGCCGTCTCCGCTTTCCAAACCGCCGCTCCTCCCACGCTACGGGACGAGCGCGCCACCACCGGCCAGCCGGGGTCCTTTTCCAGCCGGAAAGCCACAGAGTCCGATGGCCCCACGTAGGTCTCGATCATCGGCAGCCCCAGATCCTCCAGCGTCCTGGTGAAGAAGACCTTGTCGTTCAGCAGGGCGGTGACATGGGCCTGGTGTTCCGGCAGTGGCTTATTGCTCTGTGTCGCCAACCGTTCATCCATGTCAGAAACCATGTAAAACTCCACGGCGCCGGGCCAGTCCCTGATGAACTTTAAAGTGGCAGGGCAGTTTTGCGCGTCCTCGGCCAGGCATTGCCCGTGGGATTCCGAGGGGATAACATGGTTTGCCCCCCCGGCGCCGCTATGGCGTAGCAGGGCCAGATATTCGCGGTCCGGCGCGCGGTTTAGGATCAATGAATCCTGGGGGGAGGCCATGAGCAGCGATCGGGCGGAAAGGCGCTTGAACCCTCTTTCCATTCGGGCGTATTCGTTTTCAGAGACGTGGAACCCGGCGGCTCCCCCGGCCATCCGCACGCTGGGTATGTGCAGTGTAGGCTCCTTGCCCGCCGTTTCTATCAGCGCGCCGAAAACTGGATTGCTCACCGCTTCAAGACCGCAGAATCCAGCGTCAGCCCGTTGGCCTGCAGGGTCTCCCCCAGGGCCCTGTCCAGCCTGGCCCGGGAGATGTGGCAGTCGGCTATGGCGCGAAGCTCCCTCCCTCTCTGGGTGGCCAGTTCCTGGCGATATTGCAAAGTGTTGAACAGGGTGGAGGCGCCGGCGACAAACTTCTTCATCTCCGCGTCCAGTTTTTCCTCCGCCAGGGCGCGGGCCACGGAGGCGGCCTGGAACCGCTCGTCGGCGTTCACCACTTCTCTTCTGGCGTTTCGGGCTTCCATGGCCACCCGCTTTTCCAGTTCCTGGAGCCGGATGACGCTGGTCTGCAACTGGCGCATCGACTTGGCGTGTCGGCCTTCGTCACCGCGCCCCCCGAAGGGCCAGGTGAGCCGCAATCCAACGGTGTAGTCGTAATATTTCCCTGACAGGGAATCGGATAGGCTGTCCGAGGCGGAGCCATCCAGCTGGGATATCCTGGTCTCCCCGGTTTGCACATCCACCACCGGCCTGGCGTCGCCGCGCAGGCCATTGAGCCGCATGGTGGCCACCACGTCCAGCGAGGGAAGCTTCTGGTTTTCGTAATATCCCAGAGAAACCCGGGCGTTCTCCACTTCCTTGCGCGCCGCCTCGAGCTCCGGGCTGTTGGCCAGCGCCAATGCCATATAGTCCCGTTTTGGCGAATCCGCCGGTGGGGCGGCGGGCATGGGGCCTGGGAGTATCGGCTCGGACCAAAGCCTGGAATCCATGGCGGGGTTCATCAGTTGCAAAAGGATGTCCGCTCTTCGGTCCAGTTCACTTTTGGCGCCCACCGCCTGCTCTTCGGCGGCGGCGGTGGAGGCCTGGGCCTGGATGGTTTCTATGCGCGCCAACGCCCCCGCTTCCACTTTCTGCCGCACCATCCCCTCGAATTGTCGGGACCATTCTAGCAGTTCATTCTGAGTCTTCAGGTTCTCCCTGGCGAAGACCAGCTCCCAATACGCCTCGATGGTTCGGCTGGCGGCGTCCAACAGCATGGCGCGAAGCCTCCCCTCGGCGATGGCCTTTCCCGCCAGGCCCGTCCGGAGCCTCCATGTATTGGTGTCCCGTCCGGCGTTTTTGAGCAGAGGCTG
This sequence comes from Nitrospinota bacterium, assembly GCA_029879765.1. Taxonomy (GTDB): domain Bacteria; phylum Nitrospinota_A; class UBA7883; order UBA7883; family UBA7883; genus JAOUMU01. The sequence continues at coordinate 7,624 of JAOUPQ010000051.1, forward strand.
GGAAAGCTCCAGCACCAGGGCGGTTTCATAGGCCGGATCGATGCTCTGGAAGCTGGAGTTTGTGTTGCTGAGCCCGGTTTCCAGCCCCAGCTTGTAGCTGGCGCCAAACTGGGTCTTGCCGGATACACCCAGGCTGCCGGTCATGCCATCCGCCTCGTTGATCTCCGGATCGGAAAAAGCGGAAGCCGCCGGGCTGCGGTTCGCCCTGGAGCCCAGGAAGGCTTCCATGGAAGGGTCGAATTCGGAAAAGGCGATCTGGATATCCGCCTGGGCGGAATCGACGTTAATCCGCTCCAGGGCCACATCGAAATTGTTTTCCAGGGTGTGGGCCAGCGCCTCCGGCAGGGTGATTACATCGGGCTGGGCCGTGGCCGCCATGGCCATGGCCAATGGCGCGGCCAGCCAGGAGAGGAAGGTCATTGGCGGCAATTAATGTTTCTGGCCCATCTGGGAGATTTTTTTGTCCGCCTCAGTGAGCCTGATGACCAGGGAGCGGATGATCTTCATGGCGATATCCGGATAGTCCTCGATGGTCTGGCGCAGTTTATCTCCAGGGAACACCTTCACCACGCTTTTTCCGCGGGACTTGATGGTGGCGGTCCTCGGCTGATCCATCAGGGAGCTCATTTCGCCGAAATATTCCAGGGGCTGGGATATCTCCCCCACTATGCGCCCGTTTTTTATGATGACCAGGTGCCCCTGCAGAAGCTGGTAAAAGTTTCTGTCGGTGTTCCCTTCCTTGATGATCAGGTCTCCATCGTCGAATATCAGTTCATCCGGGTTGAGCAGATATGCCGGCAGGGCTTCCTTGACCAGCACCGTGCGCCCCAGGGCTTCGTCAAGACTGGTCACCCCATGGTTGACTTTATCCAGGGCGTCCATGCGCAGGGTTATCATCCCATCCTTGATGGCGATTTTTCTCAGCTGGCCCTCGGACACCTGGGAAGTGATGGCGTCGCGCACCGCTGTGGTGGCTTCCATCATCTCAAAGGCGCCCACCCGGCCCTTGTATCCGCTGCCGCCGCATGTGGCGCATCCCTTGCCGATGTACACCTTGAAGCTGTCCACCATCTCCTTGGACACTCCCTCGTCCACCAGCAGCTGCCGATTGACCTTTTTTACTTCTTCCTTGCAATCGGCGCATATCTTGCGCAAAAGCCTCTGGGCCAGAACGCCCACCAGGGCCGAGGAGAGCATGTAGCCTTGTATGCCGATGTCCAGGATACGGGCGACAGTGGAGGGGCAATCGTTGGTGTGCAGGGTGGAGAACACCATATGGCCGGTGGAGGCGGCCTTAAGGGCGATCTCGGCGGTGTCCAGATCTCGAATTTCGCCGATGAGGATGACTTCAGGATCCTGACGCAGGAACGCCTTGAGCGCCGAGGCGAAGGTGAGCCCCACTTCCGGGCGCACGTTGACCTGGTTGATGCCGGCGAAGTTGAACTCCACCGGATCCTCGGCGGTGAGGATCTTCACATGGGGTTCATTGAGGATGTTGACGGCGGAATACAGAGTGTTGGTTTTTCCGGAGCCTGTGGGGCCGGTGACCAGGATAAGCCCCTGGGGCTTTTTGAGAAGGCTCATGAACTTATCCAGCATATTCTTGGTGAAGCCCAGCTTGGTCATGTCGATCTGCAGCTTGCTCTGGTCCAGAAGCCTGGCGACTATCGACTCGCCAAACAAGGTGGGCAGAACGCTGACACGAAAGTCGATAGCTCTTCCCTTGCCCAGCTTGAGCTTGATACGGCCATCCTGAGGTCTTCGCTTCTCGGCGATGTTCATCATCGCCATGATCTTGAAGCGGGACACCAGCGCCGCCTTGATGTTCAGCGGCAGGTTCATCGCCTTGTGCAGGACACCGTCTTTTCGATATCGCACCTGGAACGATTTTTCAAAGGGCTCGATATGTATGTCCGAAGCGCCATCGGTGACAGATTTGATCAATATGGTGTTCACCAGCTTGACGATGGCCGCGTCCGCCGCGCCGCCCACCTGGTCCGAATCGTCAAAATCGTCCGTGGCTCCTTCGATGGAAACGTCGTCCGCCGCGTCGGAGATGAGGCTTCCCAGGTCGTCCACGGTCTTTATGACATCCTCCTCCACTGGTCCCTCGTCCACCGGGGTCAGCCGGATAATCTCGTCGTATTCTTCCTGTGTGATCTTGTAGTATTTTTTATAAGCCTCCGCCATGTTCTTTTCGCTCACCACCGACGGCTTGACGGTTCTTTTGAACCGGGCGTTGATCTGCTCTATGACGTTGAAGTTGGTCGGGTCGAGCATGGCCAGGCGGAGGATCTTGGCGTCGGCCTTGATGGGGAATATCAGGTGTTCTTTCGCCAATTCCCAAGGCACCATTTTCAGCAGGGCGGGATCCGGATTTTCATCCTGAATGTTGGTGATGGGGATGGTGAGCTGGCGGGCGAGAAAGCCCATTATGCTCTCCTCGTCCATATACCCCAGGCGGCGAATGATCTTGCTTATCCGCTCCTTGGTCTTCTTCTGGATTTCCTCGGCTTCCTTTAGTTGGGAGCGGGTGATCTGTCCCTCTTTGCTTAGCATCTTGCCCAGGACTTCGCCTGTCCCCGAGTCCTGGACGCTTTTTTTGAACGACGATTTTTTCTCTGCAGCCTGCGCCATGATCCCTTGCCGAAAGATTCTGTTAAGAGAGCTTCAGTAACATATAGTCACATTTGAAATCCACAATTCATTATATTTTAAACAGCATGACCACGTCCAATAAAAATAGAGGGCCTGGGCGGGGGATTGGGGGGGGTGACTAGCGGGGAAATGGCCTCTTCCGGAGACGGCCCGGTGGGTCCAATCATAGCCTTTGGGCGGATTTTTATCATTCCATGAGGTGATGTGATGATATATCATAATGTGTTTATCAATGCTTTCTCACGCTTTGGCGCGCGGAATTGAATTGCGCAAAGCGGGAATGATTTGTCCTAAAACGGGAACATATTGGCGATGCTGACGGTGCTGGTGGCGGATGATGAGCGCAGCATGCAGGAATTTTTTGAGGTGATGCTCGTTCGGGAGGGGTATCAGGTGTCCCTTGCCTCCACTTCCGAGGAGGCTATCGGCAAGATAGAAAGACGGGGGATCGACCTGGTGATCACCGATATCAACATGCCGAAGGCGACCGGGATGGCTGTGCTCAAGAGAAGCATGGAGGTGGACCCGGACGTGCCGGTGATCATGATAACGGCGTTCGCCACCACCGACACAGCCGTGGAGGCGATGAAAATAGGCGCCTATGACTATATCACCAAGCCCTTCCGGGTGGATGAGATAAAGCTGGTGATAGCCAAGGCTCTGGAGCGCAGGACCGATAAAACCGAGCTGAAAAGGCTGAAGGACGAGGTGAGCCGCGCCTACAGCCTGGGCAATATTATCGGCAAGTCCGAGCATATGCAGTCTCTTTTCAGGATGATAAAAAAAGTTGCCGCCTCCAGCAGCACTGTGCTTGTCACCGGTGAATCCGGCACCGGCAAGGAGCTGGTGGCCAAGGCGATTCACGCCGCCTCGGATCGCCGGGACATGCCTTTTCTGTCGATCAACTGCGGCGCCATGCCGGAGCAACTTTTGGAAAGCGAGCTTTTCGGCCATCAGAGAGGCTCCTTCACCGGCGCTGTGGGGGATAAAAAAGGGCTTCTGGAGGTGGCGGATAAGGGGACCTTTTTGCTCGATGAAGTGGGGGAGGCCCCCATGTCCGTGCAGGTGAAGATGTTGCGGGTATTGCAGGAGCGCGAGTTCAAGCGCGTGGGGGGGGTGCAGGATATCAAGGTGGACGTGCGGATAATCGCCGCCACAAACAAGAATCTTGAGGACGAGATAAAGGCGGGGAGGTTTCGTGAGGACTTCTTCTATCGGCTGAATATAATTCCCCTCCATATCCCCCCCCTGCGGGAGCGCCGGGAGGATATCCCTCTGATTGTGATCAAGTTCATAGAAAAGTATGGCCTGGAAAACGGGAAAAAAGGGATGACTTTGTCCAGCGAGACCATGGAGCTGCTGGAGCGCCACCAATGGCGGGGGAATGTGCGGGAGCTGGAGAATGTGATTGAGCGGGCTGTGGTGCTGGCCAACGGCATGAAAATCACTCCGGAAAATCTGCCGGACGAAATCCGGGGTGGGGATGGGGGTGTCGCCCAGGATCCATGGGGGGCGTCCGGCGCAGGTGTGGACCTGGAGGGGATGCTCACCGAGATGGAAAAGAAGTATCTGGTGATGGCGCTGCAGAAGGCCGATGGCTTAAAGCGGGAGGCGGCCAAGCTTGTGAACATGTCGTTTCGCTCTTTTAGGTATAAAGTGAAAAAATACGGGATTGAGGATCAGGAAAAGGATGACGATGAAGAAGTGTAGGATTTTTGTGTCGCTGGTGGCGGTTTCTCTGGCGGTGTCTTGCGTTTCGCCATCCCGCGGCCCTAGGGGGGACGAATCGCCGCCGGTGATGGCGCCATCGTCCCAGGCGGGGGTGGGCTCCAATGCGATCTATCGGGAGGCGGATGCGGCCTTTGATGGGAGGGAGTATGAGCGGGCGGCGGAGACCTACATGAAATTTATCGCCTCTTCCCCTCCGGATCATCCCCTGGCCGACAACGCCTATTTCAGGATCGGCATGTGCTGGTTTGAAATGAACAGATACGCCGACGCCCTCTATTTTTTCAATACGGTGATGAACCGGTTCCCCGATTCGGAAAACTATTCCGACGCGATGATAAACTCCGCCATCTCCATGTTCCATCTCAATGACCTGGATGGGGCCGAGCGGACTTTGGATCTGGCCATAAACAAGGAGAGCCGCCAGGGCGCCAGGGCCTATATCCTTTTTTACAAAGGGGCCATATCGGAAAAGAGAAAGGAATATAACCTTGCTCTCCGGTTCTATATCCAGGCTGGGCTTTTGTCGGGTGATGAACATCTGACCGCCAAGGCCAAGGCCGAAGTGGGCAGGGTATCCCTCGGTTTCGCTGATGAAAAGGAGTTGGAGGACATCAGGACCCGATATGCGGATCAATGGCCCGCAGGTTATGCCTTGAAGGCGTTGATAAAGATTTATGCGGACAGCGGACAGGAGAGAAAGCTGTCCCAGGCCCTTCAGGAGTTCAACACCCGATACTCCTCCATTGTCGAGCAGGCCACCGAGAAGCCCACGGAAGTGGACAGCTACCGCCCCACCCAGATAAAGATCGGGGCCTCCCTTCCCTTGACCGGGCCTGGGAGCGCCGCCGGGGTGGAAATGATCCAGGGGATCCAGCTTGCCTTGAACTCGTTCCTGGACCTTATGCAGCGAAAGAATATCCAGCTGGTGCTTAAGGATTCGGGACTGGGGGCGGAAGAGGCGGAAAAAGGGATGCTGGAGCTTGCCGAGGATCCGGATACTTTGGCGATCCTGGGCCCGGCGTATAGTGAGGAATTCAAAAAAGCGGCGCCCATCGCCGAGCGACAGAGAATCGCGATAATCAGCCCCTCCGCCTCTGAGGAGGGCGCCACATCTCTGTCCCGATATCTTTTCCGGACCACCCTGACGAATAAACTGGAAGCCCGGAAGATGGCCGCTATGGCGGTGGAAAACCTGGGGCTGAGGAAATTCGCGATAATCTACTCCGCCGACCGGCAGGGACGAGAGCTTTCGCAATATTTCACATTCGAGCTGCAGCGGCTTGGGGCGGAGGTGGTGGTTGCCGAGGCCTTCATGCCGGATCAGACAGATTTTGGCGAGCAGATCCGAAGACTTGGCGGGATGACGGACGAGGATGCGCGCGATGCGATTCTAGCGGTCCAGAAGAATTATCCAGACGCGAGCGTGGAATATATAAATGGCTATCTGGAAAGTGTGAACGAGGAAAATGTCAGCGCCCCCACCATAGTCTCCCACGGGGAGCTTCCCTTGAATACCAGGAATTTTCTGCCGGGACTGGATCTTAAATACGACGCCATATACCTGCCTGGCATGTATGACAAGGTGGGCCTTATCCTGCCGGAACTGGAGTTTTATAATATCAAGGGAGTCGCCAGGCTCTCCTCCAGCGGGGTGAACCATCCATCCCTGGTGAAGATCGCGGAAAAATACGCCGAGGGGCTTGTTTTCCTGGACGGGTTCCACGCCGACAGCATGTCGCCTCAGGTGCGGTCTTTTATTCGTGATTACCGGTTATATTTTCGCAGTGAGCCGACGATCCTCTCCGCCCAGGCCTACGATGCGACGGTGATGGTGCTTTCCGCCATTGCCCAGGGCGCCGGATCCAGGTTTGAAATCTCCCGTCGATTGCGCAATCTGTACCATTTCGAGGGAGTGTCGGGAGAAATGAGCATGTCCATGGATGGGGAGATGGAAAAGTCGGTGGTGTTCCTCACTGTGGAGGGGGGCAGGATCGTGGAAATGACACCCCCCCCGCCCATAGTGGCCATTGAACCGACGGCCGAGCAACTCCCCGACGGCATGAACCCACCCCCGCAGGAGCTTGCGGGAGAACCGGTGATTGAAAAAGAGATAAATGATGAAAATTCGGTTATCAGAAATGATCGGTTGTAACAAAAGACTGCTCCCTGTCGTGGCGGTGGCCCTGTTCTTCTCCGCCGGGTGCCTGAATTTCAACATCAACATCACTTCCTCCCCCGCCCCCCTCTCGGAAGTGGTTATCTCCGGCAAAGGGAAAGAGCGGGTGCTGATCATCCCCATCGAGGGGACGATAACGGCGCAATCGGGGGGCGGCATG
>JAOUPQ010000258.1 GCA_029879765.1 Nitrospinota bacterium
TATCCGAAGTGGCTCGATCCTGGCTCCCCATCAATCAGCGTCGGCGCCGCCACTGCCCGGCGGCTGGCCCGGGACCATGGCCCGGGGACGGTGGTGTGGCGCTATGACCCGGTGTTGCTGGCCGAGGGGATGGAGGGGCGCTGGCATCTGGAAAATTTTCGCGCTCTGGCCTCCATGATGGAAGGCGCCACCGACGAATGCGTCACTTCGTTTATAGACTTCTACGCCAAGTTCTCCCGGTCGCTCCCCATGGTGATGGAGGCCAATGGCGCCCCGATGGCCCATCCGGGCCGGGAGGAGCTTTTGCGGCTTCTCGAATCGATGGCCGCGGTGGCCGGGGAGCATGGGATGAAGCTTGCGGCCTGTTGCGAAAAGGAGGATGTCCGCGGCGCGGTGGCCCCGGCGCGGTGTGTGGACAGGGGGAGGATGGAGAGGGTGGCGGGGGTGGATCTTTCCGCAATAAAATCGCGCCCCACCCGGCGGCTTTGCGGCTGTCACGCCAGCGTGGATATCGGCGGCTATGACAGTTGCCCCGCCGGATGCGCCTATTGCTACGCCAACCGCTCACAAAAAAAAGCCGCCATCAACGCCAGGGGGGTGATGGCGGCCAATCCAGGTCTGTGGCCGATTACATAGGCATGTCGTGCCCAGCCGGGGCCTTTACTTTCGGTTTGATGGCGGCCAGTTGCTTGTCCTTGTCGATCACCTTGACAGCCATCTCGACATACAAGGCGTTGATGTAGTCGAAAATCGCGTCGTTGGACTTGCTCGTCTTCAGCCGCTGAATGATGTTGTCGCGCACTTCTTCAAAAGGAATCTTGCCCGCCACCTTTTTCTCGTGGACCAGGATGATGTGATATCCGAACTGGGTTTTCACCAGATCGGACAATTCGCCCGGATTCATGGAAAAAGCCTTCTCGCCGAATTCCGGCACCATATCGGCCTGGGCGAAGAATCCCAGGTCGCCACCGTTGGCGCCGGATCCTTTGTCGTCACTTTCCGCCTTGGCCGTTTCGGCGAAATCTGCCCCGCCTTTGAGCTTTTTCAGGATCGCTTCGGCCTTGGCCTTTGCTGTTTTATCCTGCTCGGCATCCTGGGGATTGTTGGCCATGGCCAGGATGTGGGAGGCGTGAACCCTCTCCTTGGATTCGAATTTTTCCGGGTTCCCGTTATAGAACTGCATGGCGTCGCCTTCCGTGACGGCCACCTTGCCCACCACGTCCTGATCAAGAAGAGCCCTGATCTGCATCCCCTTTTTCATTTCATTCATCAGGGACTCCTCGGTGAAACCTCTGGAATCCATGAAGTCCTTGAACCTGGCTTCGTCGCCAAATCCGGCCCGCATCTTCTCCAGGCTGCTCGCAGCATCGGCGGGGTCCACGGTGATCCCTTCTTTTTTGGCTTTCTCCAGCAACACATGGCCATCCACGATTTTGGTGAGGATCTGGTCCATGATCTGCTGGGTATGTTCCTGTCCTATGGGCTGGTTGTTCTTTTTCACCATTTCCTGGAAAACTTTCAGCTCCTTGACGTAATCGTCCTTGGGAAGCGGCTTGCCATCGATTTCGGCGATGATGTCAGGTATCGACTCGAAATCGATCTTCGGTACGGTATCTTCCAGATCGAAACTAAGCTTGGAGTTGGCGCCTCCCTCGACCGGTTGATGGATCCCGGCTGTATCGGGCCCTTTGGTTTGGGACATTTTAACAAAAAATATCGAACCGCCGATCAGGGCCAAGACGGCGATTACCGCCGCAACGCGCACTACCATACGAACGAACCTCCAGTTAAGGTAAAACGCCTATTCTAGAGGCCCTGTCCCCAAAAAGCAAGGAATGGCTGGAACAGGGGAAATTTGCGCCGGGTCTGCGACTCTTTATTTTTCCGGAAAAACAGGATATACTGTGCCAGTATCCGCTTGGATCCGTTTTTTAGCGCGGACCGGGACGGGTGGAGATACAACTCATTATCCAGGCGCGCCGCAGCGCGCAAACCCACCCCATGTCCTGCCCGCAAGATTGAAATTTACCGGGAATATAAAAATGAAAGACAAAGTTACGGTAACCACGATCCGGAAAATGAAAAGCGAGGGAGACAAGATCACCGCCCTGGCTTTGTATGACCACGCCTTCGCCGCCCTGGCGGACCAGGCGGGGGTGGATATCGCGCTGGTGGGTGATTCGCTGGGGATGACCTTCCAGGGGGAGGAGAACACCCTGAAGGTGACCATGGACCACATGGCCTATCACACCAGGGCCGTGGGCAAGGGGCTGCAGCGGGCCCTTCTGGTGGCGGATATGCCCTTTATGTCCTTCCGGCTGGGGATCGAGCGCACCCTGGAGAACGCCGGGAGGCTGGTGGCCGAAGGGGCGGAGGCTGTGAAGCTCGAAGGGGTGGAGTCGATCATCGGCTCTATCCGGGAACTGGTGGCGGCGGGGATACCTGTCATGGGTCACCTTGGCCTGACTCCCCAGTCTGTGCATGCCCTGGGGGGGTTCAAGGTGCAGGGGAAGGAGCCTGACGCGGCCAAGCGCCTGGTGGAGGACGCCTGTCGGCTGCAGGACGCGGGGGTGTTTTCCCTGGTTCTGGAGTGCGTCCCCATGGAGGTGGGGGCCAAGGTCACCTCCCAGGTTCAGATCCCGGTCATCGGCATCGGGGCGGGGCCATATTGCGATGGGCAGGTGCTGGTGGCCAATGATATGCTGGGGCTTTCCCCCACCCGGAAACCGAAATTCGTAAAGGAATATACCGATTTGGCCGCCGTGGCCCAGGCTGCTTTCGGCGAATTCGCCAGGGAGGTGCGCAGTGGAGCTTTCCCTGACCAGGAGCACTCATACACGACCCCCATGCGAAGGCTCAAGGCTTTGTAATATAAGGGCCAGCCCCCTCGGTGCTGCGCCATGGCGGTTTTTTGGCGCGGTGGAAGGTATGCGGATTTTTTAAAGCGTCTTATTTATTATCTTGCCGAAGGGGTTATATTTAATTATGATATCAAGACTTTAAATTAGCCGGGACGGTGGACATTACCGGAGTTAACATAATAATGACGAGCTTCCCGGTATACAGATAAAGCTGTAGGCGAACAAAGGAGTGAAACCATGAAATCCCTTGGATTTGAGGACTTCAGAAAACTTTTGCTTAAAAAGCGGGCTATGTTGCTCAAGAGTGACGAGAATATCGACAAAGATCTGAAGCGGGACATTGAAGGGCGCCATGGGGACGATGTGGACATAGCGGAGTCCTCTTATGAGCAGGAGATGGCCTATCTTTTCAAGAGCCGGGGGAAGGATGAGCTTCGGCTGATAGACGAGGCGATCAAGAGGATCGACCAGGGAGAGTATGGCACTTGCGCCGAGTGTGAAGGGAAGATAGCGAAGAAAAGGCTTATAGTGCAGCCATATTCCATCCTGTGCATCCACTGCCAGGAGGAGATGGAAAAATTGCAGGCCAAAGAAAACCTGGCCTGATAAATAAAGAAATACAGGAGAGACCGTACTATGTTCAATATGGATTTATATCGCGAAGCTAACAAGAAGATCACAGAATCCTTTCTGCTGTCCAATATCGTGACCCAGAGGGTGCGCCAGCTGCAGGAGGGGGCGGAGCCTCTGGTGGATGGAGAGGGCCTTTCCATGATTGACATGGCGCTTATGGAAATCGCCGAGGGGAAGATCGAGGCCCGCAAGGAAGAGATCACCACCAGAGAGGATCTTTTCTCCACTGTGGAAGAGGAAGAATAATGCCTCCAGAGGAGAGCAAAAAGGAGGAGGGTTCCTTCTCTTTTGTGGACAAGCGCCATCGTGGCGAGGATGACGCCCCGGCCTCCCGGCCGGTGGATGATGGCCAACCCGCTTCGGAATCCGCCGGGGCAAGCCCCGCCGGGGCCAGCTCCGTGGCTGATTTTGAAGATTCCCATGATCTGGATGGAGAGCCGGGAGAAGAAGGAGAGCTGAAGGCGCCCCCCATAGATTTTTCCACTTTCATTCTATCCATGGCTTCCAACGCCATATACAGCCTGGGTGGTTTCCAGGACCCTGTGAGCGGAAAGACTTCCGTGAACCTGGCCCAGGCCAAGCAGGCCATCGATATCCTGTCGATGATCGAGGAGAAAACCAGGGGCAACCTCAACAACGAGGAGGCCAGGCTGATAAAACATATTTTGTACGACCTTCGGATGAAGTTCGTGGAGGCCTCGCGCAAATAGCCGCTGCTTTCGTCGCCGCGTCATGAAGCGGGCCCGGTTCTGGCCGAGGGCCCCAAATCGGCGCCCCCTCCCGGATTCGATTCTGCCCGATAACCGCTTTTCGGGCTACTCTCCCGTTTCCGACCGAT